>NZ_JBEAFQ010000011.1:0-127859 GCF_040062275.1 Klebsiella sp. GW_Kp182
CACAGGTTGTGAACTCGAAGAGTAGGGCGGGACACGTGGTATCCTGTCTGAATATGGGGGGACCATCCTCCAAGGCTAAATACTCCTGACTGACCGATAGTGAACCAGTACCGTGAGGGAAAGGCGAAAAGAACCCCGGCGAGGGGAGTGAAAAAGAACCTGAAACCGTGTACGTACAAGCAGTAGGAGCCCACTAGTTGGGTGACTGCGTACCTTTTGTATAATGGGTCAGCGACTTATATTCTGTAGCAAGGTTAACCGTATAGGGGAGCCGCAGGGAAACCGAGTCTTAACTGGGCGTTAAGTTGCAGGGTATAGACCCGAAACCCGGTGATCTAGCCATGGGCAGGTTGAAGGTTGGGTAACACTAACTGGAGGACCGAACCGACTAATGTTGAAAAATTAGCGGATGACTTGTGGCTGGGGGTGAAAGGCCAATCAAACCGGGAGATAGCTGGTTCTCCCCGAAAGCTATTTAGGTAGCGCCTCGTGAACTCATCTTCGGGGGTAGAGCACTGTTTCGGCTAGGGGGTCATCCCGACTTACCAACCCGATGCAAACTACGAATACCGAAGAATGTTATCACGGGAGACACACGGCGGGTGCTAACGTCCGTCGTGAAGAGGGAAACAACCCAGACCGCCAGCTAAGGTCCCAAAGTCATGGTTAAGTGGGAAACGATGTGGGAAGGCCCAGACAGCCAGGATGTTGGCTTAGAAGCAGCCATCATTTAAAGAAAGCGTAATAGCTCACTGGTCGAGTCGGCCTGCGCGGAAGATGTAACGGGGCTAAACCATGCACCGAAGCTGCGGCAGCGACACTATGTGTTGTTGGGTAGGGGAGCGTTCTGTAAGCCGTTGAAGGTGGCCTGTGAGGGTTGCTGGAGGTATCAGAAGTGCGAATGCTGACATAAGTAACGATAATGCGGGTGAAAAACCCGCACGCCGGAAGACCAAGGGTTCCTGTCCAACGTTAATCGGGGCAGGGTGAGTCGACCCCTAAGGCGAGGCCGAAAGGCGTAGTCGATGGGAAACAGGTTAATATTCCTGTACTCGGTGTTACTGCGAAGGGGGGACGGAGAAGGCTATGTTGGCCGGGCGACGGTTGTCCCGGTTTAAGCATGTAGGCGGATGTTCCAGGTAAATCCGGAACGTTACTAACGCTGAGGTGTGATGACGAGGCACTACGGTGCTGAAGTGACAAATGCCCTGCTTCCAGGAAAAGCCTCTAAGCATCAGGTAACATCAAATCGTACCCCAAACCGACACAGGTGGTCAGGTAGAGAATACCAAGGCGCTTGAGAGAACTCGGGTGAAGGAACTAGGCAAAATGGTGCCGTAACTTCGGGAGAAGGCACGCTGATGGTAGGTGAAGTGACTTGCTCATGGAGCTGAAATCAGTCGAAGATACCAGCTGGCTGCAACTGTTTATTAAAAACACAGCACTGTGCAAACACGAAAGTGGACGTATACGGTGTGACGCCTGCCCGGTGCCGGAAGGTTAATTGATGGGGTTATCCGTAAGGAGAAGCTCTTGATCGAAGCCCCGGTAAACGGCGGCCGTAACTATAACGGTCCTAAGGTAGCGAAATTCCTTGTCGGGTAAGTTCCGACCTGCACGAATGGCGTAATGATGGCCAGGCTGTCTCCACCCGAGACTCAGTGAAATTGAACTCGCTGTGAAGATGCAGTGTACCCGCGGCAAGACGGAAAGACCCCGTGAACCTTTACTATAGCTTGACACTGAACACTGGTCCTTGATGTGTAGGATAGGTGGGAGGCTTTGAAGTGTGGACGCCAGTCTGCATGGAGCCATCCTTGAAATACCACCCTTTAATGGCTGGTGTTCTAACGTGGGCCCCTGATCGGGGTTGCGGACAGTGTCTGGTGGGTAGTTTGACTGGGGCGGTCTCCTCCTAAAGAGTAACGGAGGAGCACGAAGGTCAGCTAATCCTGGTCGGACATCAGGAGGTTAGTGCAATGGCATAAGCTGGCTTGACTGCGAGCGTGACGGCGCGAGCAGGTGCGAAAGCAGGTCATAGTGATCCGGTGGTTCTGAATGGAAGGGCCATCGCTCAACGGATAAAAGGTACTCCGGGGATAACAGGCTGATACCGCCCAAGAGTTCATATCGACGGCGGTGTTTGGCACCTCGATGTCGGCTCATCACATCCTGGGGCTGAAGTAGGTCCCAAGGGTATGGCTGTTCGCCATTTAAAGTGGTACGCGAGCTGGGTTTAGAACGTCGTGAGACAGTTCGGTCCCTATCTGCCGTGGGCGCTGGAGAATTGAGGGGGGCTGCTCCTAGTACGAGAGGACCGGAGTGGACGCATCACTGGTGTTCGGGTTGTCATGCCAATGGCATTGCCCGGTAGCTAAATGCGGAAGAGATAAGTGCTGAAAGCATCTAAGCACGAAACTTGCCCCGAGATGAGTTCTCCCTGACTCCCTGAGAGTCCTGAAGGAACGTTGAAGACGACGACGTTGATAGGCCGGGTGTGTAAGCGCAGCGATGCGTTGAGCTAACCGGTACTAATGAACCGTGAGGCTTAACCTTACAACGCCGAAGATGTTTTGGCGGACTGAGAAGACAACAATTTCAGCTTAGATTCAGAGTTGAGTACGCGATAAAGAATTGCGTACTGAGCACAAAGAATTTGCCTGGCGGCGATAGCGCGGTGGTCCCACCTGACCCCATGCCGAACTCAGAAGTGAAACGCCGTAGCGCCGATGGTAGTGTGGGGTCTCCCCATGTGAGAGTAGGGAACTGCCAGGCATCAAACAAGTGAAGAGCCCATCCTGACGGATGGGCTCTTTGCGTTTTTGTCGTCTGAACCGACCGGACATCGGTTTACCCATAAAACCCAACTCCGCGGTCATTTCTGCCTTTTACTCCCTGCTTTCATCCACATCTTCATAATAATAACCTGCCGGTTTTATGCGGGCTCTCTGTATAAATATACAGAAGATTCCACTAGCCACACTTCAGTCTTATGTACCAGGCTTATAACGTGTATCAGCCAGCCCGTGAGAAAATAATGGCCATTAAGCCTTTTAATTACCAGCAAGACTTTTCCAGCATCGATTTTCGCCAGCATCCGGAGTTTTATCAGGTAGGAAGAGGTGAACAGGGCGTGTTGTTGGTTGAACCCTATAAAAGCGAAATTCTTCCCTACTGGCGCTATAAAGATGAAGCATCGGCGATTGAATCTGCGAGGAAAATTTATCAGCTCTTCGAGTTCTATCGACAGCAGAATGATTTTGTCGGTATGGATATGGCGCGCAAATTTATTCAGATGGGCTACACCCGGGCAAGGCGTTATGCCAATTACAAAGGCGGTAAAAAATACGCGAAGGAGGGGCACCTGAATTCGCGAGGTAATGATCCTGTTAAGGCGGCAGCTGCGGCAGTTTTCAAACAATGGTGGGATAAGCTTCGTCAGGATGAAGATTATCTCCAGCGAAAAAAGAAACATCAGGCTCATTGGGGATAATTTTCAGCATCGATCTTCCCGCCCCACATAAATTTGTGCCGCAATATCGCCTGTATAAAAACCTGTTCTGGCCCGCTATTCACCATATTTCACTTTGCTAATCCTGAAGAATCTCCTTTTAATCGCGAAAACCTGCAGTACGAAAAAAAATGTGAATGGCATCACAAACTAAAAAATAACAATTATATAACATTTAATTTACTAATCGATTTGTCTGATTGAGCGGGGTCACCCGACGCGGCAGATTGCAGTCTTTGCTGGAGCAGAATTACAATGACAGAAAGCAGTATTAGCGAACGCGGATCCCAGGATCAGGGTGATACCCGGCGCCGTATATGGGCAATTGTGGGGGCGTCATCAGGGAATTTGGTGGAATGGTTTGATTTCTACGTCTATTCATTTTGCTCACTCTACTTTGCGCACATCTTCTTTCCTTCTGGCAACACCACTACGCAATTGTTACAAACTGCAGGGGTATTTGCGGCGGGTTTTCTGATGCGTCCGATCGGGGGATGGATATTCGGGCGCATTGCCGATCGTCGTGGACGTAAAACCTCTATGCTTATCTCCGTATGCATGATGTGTTTTGGTTCACTGGTGATTGCCTGCCTGCCGGGTTATGCAACGATAGGGACCTGGGCCCCGGCTCTGCTGCTACTTGCACGCCTGTTCCAGGGCCTGTCCGTTGGCGGAGAATACGGTACCAGCGCGACCTATATGAGCGAAGTCGCGGTGGAAGGAAAGAAAGGTTTCTATGCCTCATTTCAATACGTCACGCTGATTGGTGGGCAACTTCTGGCCGTGCTTGTTGTGGTTGCCTTGCAGCAGATCCTCAGCGATGAAGAGCTTCATGCCTGGGGATGGCGTATCCCGTTTGCTCTTGGCGCAGTCCTGGCTATTGTTGCCCTGTGGCTGAGACGACAGCTGGACGAAACGTCTAAACAGGAAACGCGCGCGTTAAAAGAAGCGGGATCGTTTAAAGGATTATGGCGTAACCGTAAGGCATTTATCATGGTGCTCGGATTCACTGCCGCAGGGTCGTTAAGCTTTTATACCTTTACAACCTATATGCAGAAATATCTGGTCAACACCGCAGGCATGAGCGCGGGTACCGCCAGCATGATTATGACCGCTGCCTTATTTGTTTATATGCTTGTTCAGCCGCTTTTCGGCGCGCTTTCGGATAAGATTGGCCGCCGGACCTCAATGCTCTGTTTTGGCGTACTCGTCACCGTCTTCACTGTCCCGATTCTCAATGCATTACAGAACGTGAGTTCACCGTATGCGGCATTTGCTTTAGTGATATGCGCCCTGTTGATAGTAAGCTTCTATACCTCAATCAGCGGCATTCTGAAGGCCGAAATGTTTCCGGCTCAGGTTCGTGCCCTGGGGGTTGGACTCTCTTATGCGGTGGCCAATGCGCTATTTGGCGGCTCGGCAGAGTATGTCGCGCTGTCGCTAAAATCAGCGGGAATTGAGCACGCCTTTTACTGGTACGTGACCGTCATGGGAGCGATTGCCTTCCTGGTCTCCCTGACGCTGCATCGTAAAGGCAAGGGGCTACGTTTGTAGCATTACTGATGTGCCAGCTGCCATACCGCATAGCCGGTAGTGGCACCTGCCACATCCCAGGCAAAATCTTTCCAGCTCCAGCCGCTCCCTGACGGGCGGCTGTCCCATAGCTCCTTCGATGCCCCTAAGCTCACGGAAAACATAAAGCCTATAGCGGCACTCCGGTCGCGGCTATAGCCCTGATGCTGGGCATATTCGTTGCCTGCGGCGGAAAGCATGGCTGAGGCGAGGAAGTGTTGGGCTTTATCCTGGCCGCTCCATGAATCATTAGCCATATGGCTGCAGCCAGTCAGTAATAATAGTGGGGCAATAAGCATGATGACGCGCATACTAATTCCAGAAAAAGCCCCGCAGGGCGGGGCGTGAATTCAGAGAATACGGCTGATAAGGCGGTCGATTCGGATACGTCGCAGACGCCTGATCAGTTTGCGTACCTTTATCGGGTAATCGGCAATACTTTGTAGATCGCGATAGTGCTGAACGATCGTAGTATGTTTGCGGATGAGATTGAGCTCTTTTTCACGCATTGCGCCGAGCTGGTGTTTTGGATCGTGGATAAGTATCGCGTTTTCCAAATCCAGCCGCCATGCGCGCGGGTTCAGGTTATTGCCGGTCAGCAGCATCCATTCGTCATCAACCCACATGCCTTTCAGGTGGTAGCTGTTATCGTCGTCCTTCCATAAACGGACAATCAGCTGATCGGTATTGACATAATACTGCAGTCGGCTCAGGAAGCGTCGCAGATTGATTTCGTAAAGATAGGGCAGCGCGCCGATAATTTTAAACGGCTGATCTTCCGGAATATAGAAATCATTAGCGGTTTTATCACCAACGATAATTTCGACTTTCTTCCCGCTACGCAGCAGCTGGATGATATTACGTACCAGCAGAGCGGGCAGGTTGAAATAGGGGGTGCAGATAGTCAGCTTATGCTCAGCGCAGGGCATCAGATGAAAAATGGTTTTATTCAGCAGACTCGTCTTCCCGAGGCCCACTAACGGAGTGACCGACAGCTGGTCATCGTCAGCATTGCCGATAAAATGATAGCTGCTATCGCGGAGCTCCTGGCGATACTGGCGGATGTCATTTTTGATTTCCGGACTTTTTGGCCGATCGGCCCTGTCAAGGCGGTTAACGCCACGCCCTTGCACCAGGTTATTCTCAACCCAGTCGAACATCACATCAGCCATTTTACCATTGCGAATACACTGGTAGCGGTCGTAGCGATACTTATCGTGTTGATGCAGGTAAACATCATTCAGACTGGCGCCGCTGTAGAGAACGCTGTCATCAATGATAAAACCTTTGAAGTGGAGGACGCCGAGCGCTTCCCGGGTATTGACCGGAACGCCATAAACCGGGATATCGACACCGGGATTTTCCTGCGCCATGCGGCAGTACCAGTCGGCATTGGTGTTTGACGCCGCTACGCCAATACGCCCGCGCTGGGCGCGATGCCAGTCGACCAACACCTGAACATCTAATTCGGGACGCTGACGCTTAGCGTCATAGAGCGCCTGCAAAATTCCTTTGCCGCCATCATCCTGTTCCAGATAAAGCGCAATGATACAAATACGCTGGGTGGCTTGAGCTATCCTGGCCAGTAACGCTTGCCGAAAATCTGCCGGAGCGTAAAAGAACTCGATATCATCAACTGACTGAGAAAGCTTAGGGAGTTGGGCAAGGTGTTGTTGATGTTTATTGCGTTTAAATTTTGACAACATCACAGTGCGTTTCTTCTCTGTTTATTGAAGGGTCTTCTGTACCATGCAGACGACGTAAGCGGGCAATAATACCATTACTACCCGTTAAAGTAGTCAACAATTGCGGCCAGCCGTTTGTAATTGCTCAGGTACAAGCTGTAGAGACAAACTGACAATTCCATCTTCAAGCTGAATATCAACCGAGAATCCTAGCTTTCTGGCGAGTTCGATCATGCCTTTATTATTCGGCATGGTAATGCCATTCAAACGCTGCAGGCCGTGGTTTTGCGTGTAGACAATCAGCTTTTCCAGGAGCTTACGGCCTAACCCCATACCCTTCAGGTCGGAGCGCACCAGTACAGCAAACTCGGCATCGATATTATCCGGATCGGAGATCGCTCGCGTTACGCCGAGGATCTCGTTCCCCTCGGCGGTGGTGCGCACAGCAACAAAGGCCATTTCTCGATCGTAGTCGATCTGCGTCATATTGGCTAAATCATCATGAGTAAATTCGTTGATTTCGCTGAAGTAACGATAATAAAGATCTTCTTTCGTGACCTGAGCGATAAAGGCCATAAGCTGCGGCTCATCTTCCGGGAGGATGGGACGGAAAAGACAGCGTTCACCATTCTTCATCACCACCCACTCCTCCTGCTGCTGAGGGTAAGGGCGTATGGCCAGGCGACTTTCACTATCGCCGGTAAACGGTGCGAGAGTTAACGTGACATCAAGCGCGGTAAACTCGTGGCCGGAAGCCAGAAGAGGATGAATATCCAGGCGCTGTATTTCCGGACAGTCGACGATCAAATTCGATACCTGTACCAGAAGCTGGCTCAGGCCAGGAATATCGAGAGGGCGCAGCGCGCTGCGGCCGCGCACTTTTTTACTTTTGATGGCCTGGATAACCAGATAGCGCGCAAGGTTCATATTCAGCGGCGGGAGCGCGACGGCGGCCTGATCCTCAGCCCGCCATTCGACGCCGCCTTCCCCCAGCATGATCAGCGGCCCAAAAACCGGATCGTGCTCAACGACAACCCGCAGCTCCTGTGCCCCGGCGCGATTAGCCATGCTTTGCACCAGCAGCCCGTGAATACGCGCCTGAGGCCAGGTCATTTTGACGCGATCTATAATCGCGTCCGCGGCCTGCTGTACCTCGGTAGCCGTGCGCAGATAAAGCATAACCCCCTGAACTTCCGACTTGTGCGGAATATCAGGCGAGCGCAGCTTCAGAGCGACGGGGTAGCCAATCTGCTCGGCAATATGTACAGCCTCGGCGCTATCAGCGGCAATCCACGTCGGCAGGGTATGAATACCGTAAGCGTGCAGAACGGGGCTCACTTCATGGGTATCCAGCGACGTTGCGCCTTCATTCATTGCCCGTTGCAGCAGGTTGTACGCTTCGGCAGCGTTAGTGGTTAACGAATCTGACAGGACCGGGGTTTCCCTGAGCTGTTTCTGGTTACGCCGGTACTCCACCATGTGCATAAAAGCGGTAATGGTTCCTTCAGGCGTTCGATAGGTCGGCAGCCCCGCATCGCTAAACAGGCGCCGGGCTTCTTGTGAAGAGAACTCACCGCACCAGTTGGTAAGAACCGTAACGTATTTGCCGCGCGGGTGGCGCTTCAGGGCGTCAATCAGCGCCAGCGCGCTCTCTGTTCCCGGTGCGGCAGCGCTGGGAGAGTGGATCACCAGCAGCGCATCGTAGTCATGGCTATCCAGCAGTACGTTCAACGCTTTGAGGTAATGCTCGCTGCTGGCGTCATCGCGGAGATCCAGCGGGTTGGCAATATCGATGGTTTCAGGTAATGCCTGACGGAGAGCGCTGCTGGTCTCTTCGCTGAGCGCGGCGAGTTTGCCGTTACGCAGCCAGAGCTCATCCAGCGCCAGCGCAGCCGGAGCGGCGCCGTTGCTGATTATCATCAGTTTCTCGCCGCGCAGCGGGCGCATGTGGCTGAGGGTTTCGACCGCTGAGAACAGCTCGTGCGTGTCCTGTACGCGCAATAAACCTGCGCGCTGAATAGCGGCGTCCCAGGCCGGATCCATGCCAGAGTTGACGTGCAGAAGCTTCTGCGCAGCCGGACTGCGTCCGCTTTTTATCACCAGGATCGGCTTATTACGCGATGCGCTACGGGCCGCAGAGACAAAACGACGGGCATCGCTGAGGTGTTCGAGATAAAGCAAAATGGCGCTGGTTTTACTATCGCGAGCGAGGAAATCAAGCAGGTCATCAACGTCGATGTCCAGACTATCCCCCAGCGCAATAAAGTAAGAAAAACCCATCTCGCGCTGCTGGGCCCAGTCGAGGATGGTATTGGAGACCGCCGCCGATTGCGAAATAAACGCCAGTTTGCCGCGATGAATAGGCACCGGCGAAAAGCTGGCGTTGAGGCCCTGCCACGGCGCAAGCAGGCCAAGGCTGTTAGGGCCGAGCAGACGCATCTGGTAGCGGGAGGCGCATTCAAGCAGCGCGGGATACTGTTCGGGGATGGAGGAGAGAATGATGCAGGTTTTGCACCCTTTTTGCCCCAGCGCTTCCAGCAGCTCAAGATTTCGGCGGGCGTTAGTACAAAGCACGGCGAGATCGGGCGTGAAGGGCAGACTGTCGACGTCAGGCCAGGCCAGTACGCCCTGAACCGCTTTCCACGCTGGCGTTACGGGGAGAACGGGGCCGCTAAATCCGCCCGCCAGCAGGTTGCGCATCATCAGATAACCGGCGCGCTGTGGTTTCATTGATGCGCCAATAACGGCGATCGACTTTGGCCGCAGCAATGCTTCCAGGCCTCGTTGGCTCATACCGGTCTCCTTTGATCCCCAGTGACCGAATGATTTTAAACGTTTTCTGTCAGTTGTGCTGTGATACTGCCCTTATGCTGAGTTTTTCCTGCCAGGTAGCGCGCTCTGAATAAGCTGAAGTGCTCGCTAAGGGCCGTGGCTGCGCTTTCATCCCCCGCGAGATCCAGCAGCGCAATCGCGACTTCGGCAGTACAGTATTGGCCTTCTGCGTGAGCTTCCCGCAGGTGATAAGTGGAGATACGCGACAGATCGACGGAAATCATCGGCAGCGCGTCAAGCCAGGGGCTTTTACGGAACATTTTTCGCGCTTCGGGCCAGGTGCCGTCGAGCATAATAAACAGCGGTGGTTTACCCGGGGGCGGTGAATCAAGTACCTGACGCTCTGGGCCAGCATAAGAGGCAGGAAAAACCACCATCGGCTGATATTGCGCGTCGGCGACGAGATCGAGAAGCGCCTGCGGCGGTTCGGTTCGTGACCACTGAAAGGCCTCCGTATCCGGCAGGATATCGGCAATCAGGCGACCGGTATTGCTGGGCTTCATTGGCTCGGTATCGAACATCACCAGGCAAAAACGGCTGGCGGCAGCAGCCGGCTTGAGGGTGGCGCAGAGGCACTGCTTCAACGGCAGCAAGCAACGCTGGCAGCGGTGGATACGGTTGCCGCGAGCAAGAAAAGGCCGGGTGGCGCGCGCGAGGCGTTCGGCGCGAAGGCGAAGGACGGCGTTATCAGTCATGGGGATCGCTAAGAAAAAACGCCATTGTCGCAGAGGAGAAAACGGGGCACAAGCGGTGCCCCGTGAGGTTTACTGCTGGCCTGCTTCGTTTAGCCAGCTATCGAAAGGTGCTTTAGGTACGGCACCATTGAGCATGTCGATAACTTCGCCATTTTTAAACATCATAATGGTCGGGATGCTGCGAATGCGGAAGCGAGCGCTCAGTTCACGCTCCATCTCGGTATTCACTTTCACGAAACGCATTTCGCCGCTGCGTTCTTCAGCCACATCTTCAAAGATTGGCGCAAAGTTACGGCAGGGGCCACACCACGGCGCCCAGAAATCAACAACCACGGGCAGATCGTCCTTCAGCAGTTTATCCAGCGTTGCCCCGGTCGCGTTGATCACATCGCCATCAAAAAGATCGTGACCGCAGCGCCCGCATTTCGCGCCATCGGCGCTACGATCGTCGGGGATGCGGTTCAGAGCCTGACAACTGGCACAAACGGTATTCATAACTAACCTCTGGTTATGGGTTGCAGCGCGGCACGTGGCCGATTTGTTTCTGTAATGTTACATATTATCGATGCACTGCGAATAAAGGACAATGAGTTTTATTCAATGAATACGATAGACTCAGGCTTTTAAATGAAATAATGGCTAAGTGATGGCACATCGGGTAATCTGCGCGCTTCGCGCAGCGCAGGTGGAGAAAATGAATGAGCGACGACGAACTGAAAAATAAAAGCGGCAAGGTCAAAGTGATGTATGTCCGCAGTGATGATGATTCTGACCGACGTACCCATAACCCGCGTACCGGGAAGGGCGGGGGACGTCCAGGAAAGTCTCGTGTTGACGGTCGTAACCGCCCCGCGCGCGATGAAAAAGAGAGCCGCGGTGGCGATCGTAAACGTGACGATCGCAAGCGTGAAGGCTTTGGCGGCGAGGGCTCCTCTCCGTGGCGTACCGTATCCCGCGCGCCGGGCGATGAGGCGCCGGTAAAAGCGGATCACGGCGGGATCAGCGGAAAAAGCTTTATCGATCCTGAAGTGCTGCGCCGCCAGCGCGCGGAAGAAACCCGCGTTTATGGTGAAAACGCCTGCCAGGCGCTGTTCCAGAGCCGTCCGGACGCCATCGTTCGCGCCTGGTTTATCCAGAGCGTGACCCCGCGCTTCAAAGAAGCTCTGCGCTGGATGGCGGCGAATCGTAAAGCCTATCACGTGGTCGATGAAGCAGAGCTGGCGAAAGCGTCCGGCACTGAACACCACGGCGGGGTTTGCTTCCTGATTAAAAAGCGCCACGGCACTTCCGTTGAGCAGTGGGTGGCTAAAGCCGACGCTGAAGATTGTGTTCTGGCGCTGGAAGATGTCGGCAACCCGCACAACCTCGGCGCGATTATGCGCAGCTGCGCGCACTTTGGCGTCAAAGGCGTGATTGTGCAGGATGCCGGCGTTATGGAGTCCGGCGCCGCGATTCGTACTGCGGAAGGCGGCGCGGAGCACGTTGAGCCGATTACGGGCGACAGCTTCATCGATACGCTCGAGCGCTTCCGTAAAGCGGGCTACGCGATTGTTTCTACTTCCAGCCATAACGGGACTCCGCTGTTCAAAGCCGAGCTGCCGAAGAAAATGGTGCTGGTGTTAGGGCAGGAGAGTGACGGTCTTTCTGACGCCGCTATCTCCAGCGCCGATCTGAACATCGCGATTGAAGGCACCGGCAACGTTGAAAGCCTGAACGTGTCCGTAGCAACCGGCGTGCTGCTGGCTGAATGGTGGCGGCAGAACAAGGCGTAACACCTTGTCTCAGAGTCAAAATGCCAGCGTAATGCTGGCATTTTCATTTTCAGAGCTATTCGCTTTCAGCCGGTAGCCTGGGCAGCCAGTCAATGGGCGCTTCGCCGCGTTCGGTCAGCCACTGATTCGCCTGCACGAAATGATTACTGCCAAAGAACCCGCGGTGGGCGGAGAGGGGCGACGGGTGCGGCGCTTTGAGCACGCAGTGGCGCTGGCGATCGATTATCGCGCCTTTCTTCTGCGCATGCGAACCCCACAGCAGAAAGACGACGCCTTCCCGATGCTGGTTAATCAGCGAAATGACTTTATCAGTAAAGGTTTCCCAACCGAGGCTGGCGTGAGAGTGCGCTTGTCCGGCACGTACCGTTAATACGGTATTGAGCAGCAACACGCCCTGGCGCGCCCAGCTTTCGAGATAACCGTGAGTCGGGCGCTGAAAGCCTGGTATCGTCCCTTCCAGTTCCTTGTACATATTCAGCAGCGATGGCGGGATCTGAATGCCCGGTAGAACCGAGAAGGCGAGGCCGTGCGCCTGCCCTGGTCCGTGGTAAGGATCCTGGCCGAGAATCACCACTTTAACGTCGCTTAGCTCAGTATAACGAAACGCGTTAAAGACATCTTTTTGCGGGGGATAGATGGTGATTCCCGATTGCCGCTCGTCAGCAACGGTTTTCAGGGTATTAACAAAATAGGGTTGCTGCTTCTCTTCTGCCAGCACGTCATGCCAGGTTAATGGGGCGGTCATTTTGCTCTCCTGCAAAGTGTCATTGCCATAGCTTAACTGCATCTTTCAACATCACAAAATTTGCCCCACGCGATTGACGCTCTTTATGCAAAAAAAATTGAAAACTTACAAATTTATTTGGTAGGCGGCATGGCGTAACTTGATGTAAAACAATAATATCCACCTATGACCACTTTTGCGATGTGGTTTTTGTTGATTTAAATCAAAGAATGCCGGGTGTACGGCTGATATATATACACTCATAGAACAATGGTTTTACCAATTGGCCGCGAAGGCCAATAATCGAACAAACCCTGCCTGGGAGGCATAAAATGATTACTGGTATCCAAATTACTAAAGCTGCAAACGACGACCTGCTGAACTCTTTCTGGCTGCTGGATAGCGAAAAAGGCGAAGCCCGCTGCCTGTGCGCGAAAGCCGGTTTTGCTGAAGATGACGTGGTTGCAGTGAGCAATCTGGGTGAAATCGAATACCGTGAAATCCCGGTAGACGTGAAGCCTGAAGTCCGCGTTGAAGGCGGTCAGCACCTGAACGTTAACGTGCTGCGTCGCGAAACTCTGCTGGACGCGGTTGAACATCCGGAAAAATACCCGCAGCTGACCATTCGCGTGTCTGGCTATGCGGTACGCTTTAACTCTCTGACTCCGGAACAGCAGCGCGACGTTATCGCCCGTACTTTTACTGAAAGCCTGTAAGATTCCGTTTTAATGTGAAAACGCCGGGATATCCCGGCGTTTTTTTTACTCTTCGTTTGACTTCTGCGGAGCATCCGCTGCGCTTGGTTTACGACGCTTACCAATGTTTTTGGTATCGCGATGGCGTTTTTTCACGCGCGGTTTCTCTTTTTCTTTCTCTTTCTTCTCTGCACGCTTGGCTAAAACCTTCTTGGAAGGTTTACCGGTTTGCTTCTCGCTGGGTGCGCGAGTGGTCGGGCGCAGTTCATCGATGACGCGGGCTTTTAACGGCTCTTCAATATAGCGGCCAATTTTACCCAGCAGCAGATGGTCGTGGGCTTCGACCAGAGAGATGGCCGTTCCCTTTTTACCCGCGCGTCCGGTACGACCGATACGGTGCAGATAGATGTCGGCCGTGCGCGGCAAGTCGAAGTTGAAAACGTGACTGACGTCCGCGATGTCGATCCCGCGCGCGGCAACGTCGGTGGCGATTAACACGTTAATACGGCCATCGGTCAGGCGGCTAATCGCTTCATTACGTTTTGCCTGTACCATCTCGCCTTCCAGCCAGCAGGTGTTGATACCCACTTCACGCAGCCAGCCCGCCAGCTCATGCACGCGCTCGCGCTTACGGACGAAGACGATAGAACGCGTCGCTTCCGGCTGCTTTAGCAGATGGACCAGCAGCGCGGTCTTATGCTTGACGTCATCGGCGCGGTAATACCACTGGTGAATCTTTTTACGCTCGCGGGTGGAGGGAGTCGCAGAGACTTCCACCGGTTCTTCCAGCAGACGCTCAGCAAAATCTTTAATGGCGTCACCTTCGAGGGTGGCGGAGAACAGCATGGTCTGCTTACGCCAGCGGGTTTCACCGGCAATGTGTTCGATATCCTGCGCGAAGCCCATGTCCAGCATGCGGTCCGCTTCATCAAGGATCAGCGTTTCAACGGCGCGGCAATCAAAGTTTTCTTCTTTAATATATTGCAGCAGGCGACCGGTCGTGGCGACCACGATGTCCTGGTTCTCGCTGAACACTTCAGCATGGTTCATATAGGCGACACCGCCGGTGATCGTGGCGATATCCAGATGAGTATGTTTTGCCAGCTCACGCGCATGGTCGGCAACCTGCATCGCCAGTTCGCGCGTGGGGGTCAGGATAAGAATGCGCGGCGGACCAGACTTCTTGCGCGGAAAATCGAGCAGATGCTGCAACGCTGGCAGGAGATACGCCGCCGTTTTACCGGTGCCGGTCGGGGCTGAACCGAGAATATCACGGCCATCAAGCGCAGGCGGAATAGCGGCGGCCTGAATGGCTGTCGGGCGTGTGAAACCTTTATCCTGGAGGGCGTCCAGCAGGTTTTCGTCGAGTTCAAGTTCGGAAAAAGTCGTTACAGTCATGATCTACCTCTGAGTGGACCGCCGATTATAGACGTTACGGACGCAATGTTCATCTGTTTGTAAGGCTATCTGTTCTCCGGTATTGTGCATAGCCTTAAGCTCAGGAGTTTTTTGCCCGCAAGGTTATCGAGGATGTCCCAGTCGAAGTTCGCGCTGCCGCGCAATGGTTTTACGTTTAAGCAGTTTTTTGTCGCCCACGATCGCTGTGCGATGAAAGTGGGTACCGACGGCATTTTACTCGGCGCATGGGCCCCCATCGCTCAGGTTAAGCGCGTGCTGGATATCGGCGCGGGCAGCGGTCTGTTAGCGCTGATGCTCGCGCAGCGAACCGGCGAGACGGTGATTGTGGATGCCGTGGAGCTGGATGAAGAGGCGGCAGAACAGGCGCGAGAAAACGCCGCGGATTCTCCCTGGGCCGATCGCCTGCAGATTCATCAGGCGGATATTCAGCAATGGCAGCCGCAGCAAACCCGCCGCTATGAGCTGATTGTCAGCAATCCGCCTTTTTTCGCTGAAGGCGTACCTTGCGCCACCTCGCAGCGCGAGCAGGCTCGCTATACCTCCTCCCTCGATCACGCAACATTATTAACCTGCGCCGCCGAGCTTATTACGGAGGAGGGGTTTTTCTGTGTCGTGCTTCCGGTCGACATTGGTAACGCCTTTGTGCAGCGGGCGCAGAATATGGGCTGGCATCTGCGTCTGCGTACCGACGTGGCGGAAACGGAAGTGCGCCCGCCGCATCGGGTTCTGTTGGCTTTTTCGCCGACGGCGGGGGAGGAGTGCTTTAGCGACAGATTGATCATCCGTGGGCCAGAGCAGCAGTATTCCGAAGGATTTACCGCTCTGACCCAGGACTTTTATCTTTTTATGTGAGCCAACGGCGAGAGCACCGACGGCCCGCTCTCCGGCAACTGGTCAGGATAGTCCAGCGTGTAGTGAAGCCCGCGGCTCTCTTTACGCAGCATGGCGCAGCGCACAATCAGCTCGGCAACCTGCACCAGGTTCCGCAGCTCCAGTAAATTATTGGAGACGCGGAAGCGGGCGTAGTATTCGTCCAGCTCCTGCTGCAGCATAGTAATGCGGCGCAGGGCGCGCTCAAGACGGCGGGTGGTGCGCACGATGCCGACATAATCCCACATCAGCAAGCGCAGCTCATGCCAGTTGTGCTGAATCACGACCAGTTCATCAGGTATTTCAACCTGGCTTTCGTCCCATGATGGCAGTTCATTGACTGCCTGCGCGAACGGCAGACGCTTAACGATATCTTCGGCGGCGGACCACCCGTAGACGAGGCACTCAAGCAACGAGTTTGATGCCATCCGGTTAGCGCCGTGTAATCCGGTATAGCTTACTTCACCGATGGCATACAGCCCGTCGACGTCGGTGCGCCCGTGATCGTCAACCATGACGCCGCCGCAGGTGTAGTGTGCGGCAGGAACCACGGGCACCGCTTCTTTTGTCAGATCGATGCCCAGCCCCAGCAGCTTCTCGTAGATCATCGGGAAGTGGTGGCGAATAAATTCTGCCGGTTTATGGCTGATATCCAGATACATGCAGTCAGCGCCAAGGCGCTTCATCTCATGATCGATGGCTCTGGCGACGATATCGCGCGGAGCCAGCTCGCCGCGCTCGTCAAAGTCCGGCATAAACCGCGTGCCATCAGGGCGTTTCAACAGCGCGCCCTCGCCGCGCAGCGCTTCCGTCAGCAGGAAGTTGCGCGCTTGCGGATGGTACAGCGCGGTTGGGTGGAACTGATTAAATTCGAGGTTGGCGACCCGGCAGCCGGCACGCCAGGCCATCGCGATACCATCGCCGGAAGAGACGTCAGGATTCGTCGTATATTGATAAACTTTAGCCGCGCCGCCGGTAGCCAGCACCACGGCCTTTGCGCTACAGGTTTCAACCGCTTCTTTATTACGATTCCAGATCCACGCGCCCACCACCCGGCGCGTGCCGGGCAGGCCGATTTTATCGGAGATAATAAGGTCAACGGCGTTACTGCGTTCCAGTATGCGGATATTAGGGTGGGCCAGCGCCTGGCTCACCAGGGTAGTCTCAACGGCTTTACCGGTCGCATCGGCGGCGTGGAGAATTCTGCGGTGGCTGTGACCTCCCTCGCGGGTCAGATGGTAGCTCTCTTCGCCGTTCGCCTGAACCTGAGTATCAAACAGCACGCCCTGATCGATTAGCCACTGAACGCAGGGTTTAGCGTTGCTCGCCACGAATGAGACCGCATGGCGATCGCAAAGACCCGCTCCGGCTATCAACGTATCCTCGATGTGCGATTCAACGCTATCGGTTTCATCAAATACGGCGGCAATACCGCCCTGAGCGTAGAAAGTAGAACCTTCACTGATAGGGCCTTTGCTGAGAACCGTGACCGCGCAGCGTTCCGCCAGGCGTAAGGCAAGGGATAATCCGGCAGCGCCGCTGCCAATAATCAGCACATCACAGGAGGAATCGGAAGTTGTTTTCATGGCCTTTGTTTAATTTACTAAACACAATAAGCGAACAATAGCACCAGCCAGCGAGAAGTCGTACATTTTTTTTACTCAGCGTTGCGAGGACTAAACATAGCGGCGTAATGAGGCGGGCTGTAAATGGAAAAAAGGTTTTGCGAAGCGGCTCGTGAGCTTCAGATTTTATAGTGAAATAAAAGCCGGGTTACGTTACCCTTCTGGCGGGTCTTGCGCTTTTTCTTATTATCTTACATATCGTTTAGCAACCGGGACATATAATGAGAGATAACAATCCGTCAGCCGGTGCCGGACGAAAAACAAAGGCGTAACGGAACTTTATTGTTTTCAGACACTCCAACCCTCTGCTTGCTCACTTGATGCAGTAATTGGGTGGTGTTTTTGAATACGCATGGGAATTGGGTTTGGGGAGACATTACCTCGGATGAGCGAGCAGTTAACGGATCAGGTCCTCGTTGAACGGGTCCAGAAAGGAGATCAGAAAGCATTTAACCTGCTGGTGGTGCGCTATCAGCATAAGGTTGCAAGTCTGGTCTCCCGCTACGTGCCGCCGGGCGATATCGCTGACGTTGTTCAGGAATCGTTCGTTAAAGCATGGCGTGCGCTGGATTCTTTCCGGGGGGATAGCGCTTTTTACACCTGGTTATATCGCATCGCCGTAAACACGGCGAAGAATTATCTGGTTGCTCAGGGACGCCGTCCGCCATCCAGCGATGTTGATGCGAATGATGCTGAAAACTTCGAAAGTGGCGGGGCATTGAAAGAAATTTCGAACCCTGAGAACTTAATGTTGTCAGAAGAGCTGAGACAAATAGTTTTTCGTACCATTGAATCGCTTCCGGAAGATTTACGCATGGCAATTACCTTGCGGGAGCTGGATGGCATGAGCTATGAAGAAATAGCCGCCATCATGGATTGTCCGGTGGGCACCGTGCGTTCGCGCATCTTCCGGGCGCGAGAAGCTATTGATAATAAAGTTCAACCGCTAATCAGGCGTTGACGATAGCGGAATACTGGAAAAGGGTATCAGGCATGCAGAAAGAAAAACTTTCGGCCTTAATGGATGGTGAAACGCTGGATAACGAACTGCTCAACGAGCTGGAGCGTTCATCTGAAATGCAAAAAACCTGGGAGAGCTACCATCTCATCCGCGATACGCTGCGAGGCGATACGAGTGAGGTGCTCCATTTTGATATCTCAGCTCGCGTCATGGCCGCCATTGAAAACGAGCCCGTTCGTCAGACGGTTCCTCTAATTCCTGAATCTCAGCCCGCACCGCACCAGTGGCGTCAGATGCCTTTCTGGCAAAAAGTACGCCCGTGGGCCAGCTCGCTTACCCAGATGGGCGTTGCCGCGTGCGTATCCCTTGCTGTGATTGTCGGCGTTCAGCAGTATAATGGCCAGTCTGATTCATCCCAGCAGCCAGAGGCGCCGGTGTTTAACACCATGCCGATGATGGGTAAGGCCAGCCCGGTCAGCCTGGGCGTGCCGGCGGATGCTTCGGCAGGTAGCGGTCAGCAGGCTCAGGTGCAGGAACAGCGCCGCAGAATTAATGCTATGCTGCAGGACTATGAATTGCAGCGTCGCCTGCATGCGGAACAGCTTCAGTTTGGCCAGGCCCAGACTCAGCAAGCCGCTGTTCAGGTGCCGGGCTATCAAACTTTAGGAACACAATCGCAGTAATGAAGCAACTTTGGTGTGCCATGTCGCTCATGGCAGGCAGCCTGTTCTTCTCCGTCAACGCCTCGGCTGATACATCGTCCGGGGCGTTGTTGCAGCAGATGAACCTGGCCAGCCAGTCCCTTAATTACGAGCTCTCTTTCGTCAGCATCAACAAGCAGGGTGTTGAGTCGCTGCGTTATCGACACGCTAAACTAAACAATCGCACCCTGGCACAGCTGCTCCAGCTTGACGGGCCGCGTCGGGAAGTGGTGCTGCGCGGAACGGAAATCAGCTATTTTGAGCCCGGACTCGATCCTTTCACCCTGAACGGCGACTATATCGTTGATTCGCTGCCTTCATTGGTCTACTCCGACTTTAAACGTCTGTCATCCTATTACGACTTCATTTCCGTGGGGCGGACGCGTATTGCCGATCGTTTATGCGATGTTGTGCGCGTCGTGGCTCGCGATGGCACCCGCTATAGCTATATCGCATGGTTAGATGCTGAAACTAAGCTGCCTCTGCGCGTTGATCTGCTTGATCGCGACGGCGAAACGCTTGAGCAGTTCCGCGTCGTCTCGTTCAACGTTGGCGATAACGTTAGCGCCAGTATGGAAACCCTGTCTAAGGCTAACCTGCCTCCGCAGCTGTCGGTGCCGGAAGGGGGCAATAAGGCCAACTTTAACTGGGCGCCAACCTGGTTGCCGCAGGGCGTGGCCGAAGTCTCCAGCAGCCAGCGTCGTCTGCCCACTTTCGATGGCCCGGTAGAGTCCCGTTTGTATTCCGACGGGCTGTTTAGTTTCTCTGTCAATATCAATCGCGCCACGGCAAATAGCAGCGATCAGCTGCTGCGTACCGGCCGTCGTACCGTGGCGACTACCGTGCGTGATAACGCAGAGATAACCATCGTTGGCGAGCTGCCGCCGCAAACGGCGAAGCGTATTTCCGATAGTATTAAATTCAGGGCAGTACAATGATTAAAGAGTGGGCGACGGTCGTTTCCTGGCAAAATGGCGTTGCGCTGGTGCACTGCGATGTGAAAGCCTCCTGCAGCAGCTGTGCTTCTCGCGCCGGTTGCGGAAGCCGGGTGCTGAATAAGCTTGGGCCGCAAACCAGCCATACCCTTAGCGTCCCCTGCGAACAGCCGCTGTCGGCCGGGCAAAAAGTCGAACTGGGCATTGCCGAAAGCAGCCTGCTCGGGTCGGCGGTATTGGTTTATATGGCGCCGTTAGTCGGTTTGTTCTTGATGGCATCGATATTCCAGGTGCTGTTTGCCAACGACTTTGCCTCGCTTTGCGGGGCAATTTTGGGCGGCGTTGGCGGGTTTCTGGTCGCTCGCGGTCTTTCGCCTGGCTTAGCCTCCCGGCAGTCGTGGCAGCCGGTTATTATCAGCGTCGGTTTACCGCCAGATTTAGTCCGCATCGAGACGCCTTCCTCCCAGCTGGGTCAGTGATTTCACTGGCCCTTATCTTTATTTACAACTCCCGCAAGAACTCATCGTTTACTCCGGTTATGCTAGCGGTAAGAGCATTTCCTGGTTTCGTGGATGTAGTGTAGAATGCGGCGTTTTCGGATTAAAAAACGTCAGGCACAGAACAGCGGCCTCATGATTCGCGTAAGGCATAATTAACTCTAAATATGAAGAATATACGTAACTTTTCCATCATCGCTCACATCGACCACGGTAAGTCGACATTGTCTGACCGTATTATCCAGATTTGCGGTGGCCTTTCCGATCGTGAAATGGCAGCCCAGGTTCTGGACTCCATGGATCTTGAACGTGAGCGCGGTATCACTATCAAGGCGCAGAGCGTCACCCTGGATTACAAAGCAACTGATGGCGAAACCTATCAGCTGAACTTTATCGACACCCCCGGCCACGTCGACTTCTCTTATGAAGTTTCTCGTTCGCTTGCCGCCTGTGAAGGCGCTTTGCTGGTGGTTGATGCCGGCCAGGGCGTCGAAGCCCAGACGCTGGCTAACTGCTATACGGCGATGGAAATGGACCTTGAAGTCGTACCGGTCCTGAACAAAATTGACCTGCCCGCAGCCGATCCGGAACGCGTAGCGGAAGAGATTGAAGACATCGTTGGTATTGATGCCACCGATGCGGTGCGCTGTTCAGCGAAGACCGGCGTTGGCGTACCGGACGTGCTGGAGCGCCTGGTGCGCGATATTCCGCCGCCGGAAGGCGATCCGGAAGCGCCGCTGCAGGCTCTGATTATCGACTCCTGGTTTGATAACTACCTCGGCGTCGTTTCTCTGGTGCGTATCAAAAACGGCACCATGCGCAAAGGCGATAAAATTAAGGTGATGAGTACCGGGCAGGTGTATAACGCCGATCGCCTGGGCATCTTCACGCCGAAGCAGGTGGACCGTACCGAGCTGAAATGCGGCGAGGTAGGCTGGCTGGTTTGCGCCATTAAAGACATCCTCGGCGCGCCGGTCGGCGATACGCTGACGCTTGCGCGCAACCCGGCAGATAAAGCACTGCCCGGCTTTAAAAAGGTGAAACCGCAGGTCTATGCCGGCCTGTTCCCGGTCAGCTCCGATGATTATGAAAACTTCCGCGACGCGCTGGGCAAACTGAGCCTCAACGATGCTTCTCTGTTCTATGAACCGGAAAGCTCTACGGCGCTGGGCTTCGGTTTCCGCTGCGGCTTCCTGGGTCTTCTGCATATGGAGATCATCCAGGAGCGCCTGGAGCGTGAATACGATCTGGATCTGATCACCACGGCGCCGACGGTAGTCTATGAAGTCGAAACCACCTCGAAAGAGGTTATCTACGTCGACAGCCCGTCGAAGCTGCCGCCGCTGAACAATATTCAGGAGCTGCGCGAGCCGATCGCGGAGTGTCATATGCTGCTGCCGCAGGAGTTTTTGGGCAACGTCATCACCCTGTGTATCGAAAAGCGCGGCGTACAGACCAACATGGTCTACCACGGCAATCAGGTTGCGCTGACCTATGAAATCCCGATGGCGGAAGTGGTGCTCGACTTCTTCGACCGACTGAAGTCTACCTCCCGCGGCTATGCGTCGCTGGACTACAACTTCAAGCGCTTCCAGGCTTCCAACATGGTGCGTGTGGATGTGTTGATTAACGGCGAGCGTGTGGATGCGCTGGCGCTGATCACGCATAACGACAATGCGCCGTACCGCGGCCGCGAACTGGTAGAGAAGATGAAAGAGCTGATCCCGCGTCAGCAGTTCGATATCGCTATCCAGGCTGCCATCGGCAACCACATCATTGCCCGCTCTACCGTAAAACAGCTGCGTAAAAACGTCCTGGCGAAATGCTATGGCGGCGACGTCAGCCGTAAGAAAAAGCTGCTGCAGAAGCAGAAAGACGGTAAGAAACGCATGAAGCAGGTCGGTAACGTTGAGCTTCCGCAGGAAGCGTTCCTCGCCATTCTGCACGTTGGTAAAGACGGCAAATAACCCTAAGGAGTTGGCATGGCGAACATGTTTGCCCTGATCCTGGTCATCGCTACTGTGGTGACGGGTCTGTTGTGGTGCCTGGATAAGTTTATCTTTGCGCCAAAACGTCGCGAAAGTCAGGCCGCTGCGCAGGCGGCGGCCGGCGACCAGTTGGACAAGAAAACGCTGAAAAAGGTCGGCCCGAAACCGGGCTGGCTGGAAACCGGCGCGTCAATCTTTCCGGTACTGGCGATTGTGCTGGTGGTTCGCTCATTCATTTATGAGCCCTTCCAGATCCCCTCCGGCTCGATGATGCCGACGCTGCTGATCGGCGATTTTATTCTGGTTGAGAAGTTTGCCTACGGCATTAAAGATCCGATTTACCAGAAGACGCTGATCGAAACCGGACATCCGAAGCGCGGCGATATTGTCGTCTTTAAATATCCGCAAGATCCGCGCCTGGATTATATCAAGCGTGCGGTCGGTTTACCGGGTGATAAAGTGACTTACGATCCGATTGCCAAGCAGGTCACTATCCAGCCGGGCTGTAGTTCTGGCCAGGCCTGCGGCAACGCGCTGCCGGTCACTTACTCCAACGTTGAGCCGAGTGATTTCGTACAGACCTTCTCCCGCAGCAACGGCGGCGAAGCGACCAGCGGTTTCTGGCAACTGCCGAAAGGCGAGACGAAAGCCGATGGCATCCGTCTGACCGAACGTAAAGAGACGCTGGGCGAAGTGACGCACCGTATATTGACCGTACCGATTGCTCAGGACCAGGTGGGGATGTATTACCATCAGTCCGGTCTGCCGCTGGCGACCTGGATTGTCCCGCCGGGGCAGTATTTTATGATGGGTGACAACCGCGATAACAGCGCCGATAGCCGTTATTGGGGCTTTGTGCCGGAAGCGAATCTGGTGGGTAAAGCAACCGCAATCTGGATGAGTTTCGAAAAACAGGAAGGCGAATGGCCTACCGGCGTACGTTTATCGCGTATCGGTGGTATCCAGTAAATTTTTCCTGCTTTATTCACGCTGCCGACGCAATAACGGCAGCGTGAATTATTTAAAATTTAAATCTATTCAAACTAACGACATCCCTTGTCGTTGCGTATAGAATATCCCCCCGAAGTTTTAGGTTGTCTCTCGTAAGATTGACACAGCACACGAAACCGCGTTGGTTTTTACTCAGGTCGGTTTCGTGTGCTGCATTTTTGACGCATTCATCTATTGGTAACGCATGAACCCCATCGTAATTAATCGGCTTCAACGGAAGCTGGGCTACACTTTTCATCATCAGGAGCTGTTGCAACAGGCATTAACTCACCGCAGTGCCAGCAGCAAACATAATGAGCGCCTGGAATTTTTAGGCGACTCAATATTGAGCTTTGTGATCGCGAACGCGCTCTATCATCGTTTCCCTCGGGTAGACGAAGGCGATATGAGCCGCATGCGCGCGACCCTGGTACGAGGCAACACGCTGGCAGAAATTGCCCGCGAGTTCGAATTAGGTGAATGTCTGCGTCTTGGGCCGGGTGAACTGAAAAGCGGGGGCTTTCGCCGTGAATCTATACTGGCGGACACCGTTGAAGCGTTAATCGGCGGGATTTTCCTCGACAGCGATATTCAGAACGTTGAGCGCCTTATTCTCTCCTGGTACCAGAGTCGTCTGGATGAAATCAGCCCGGGCGACAAGCAAAAAGATCCGAAGACGCGCTTGCAGGAGTATCTGCAGGGGCGCCATCTGCCGCTGCCGTCTTACCTGGTGGTACAGGTTCGCGGTGAAGCGCACGATCAGGAATTTACTATCCACTGCCAGGTTAGCGGCCTGAGTGAACCGGTGGTTGGCACGGGTTCTAGCCGTCGCAAGGCGGAGCAGGCTGCCGCCGAACAGGCGCTGAAAAAGCTGGAGCTGGAATGAGCGAAGAAAAGAACTACTGCGGATTTATTGCCATCGTTGGTCGTCCAAACGTGGGCAAATCCACATTGCTGAACAAGCTGCTCGGGCAGAAGATCTCGATCACTTCCCGAAAAGCGCAGACGACGCGTCACCGCATCGTTGGTATTCATACTGAAGGTCCGTATCAGGCGATCTACGTCGATACCCCGGGCCTGCATATGGAAGAAAAACGCGCGATTAACCGTCTGATGAACAAAGCGGCAAGCAGCTCCATTGGCGACGTTGAGCTGGCTATTTTCGTCGTTGAAGGTACCCGCTGGACGCCGGACGACGAGATGGTGCTCAACAAGCTGCGCGATGGTAAAGCGCCGGTGATTCTGGCGGTCAACAAAGTCGATAACGTACAGGAAAAAGCCGATCTTCTGCCGCACCTGCAGTTCCTTGGCAGCCAGATGAACTTCCTTGATATCGTGCCGATTTCCGCGGAAACGGGGCTGAACGTTGATACCATCGCCGGTATCGTGCGTAAGCATCTGCCGGAAGCGATTCATCACTTCCCGGAAGATTACATCACCGACCGCTCTCAGCGCTTTATGGCTTCCGAGATCATTCGTGAAAAGCTGATGCGTTTCCTCGGCGCTGAACTGCCGTATTCCGTTACAGTGGAAATCGAACGTTTTGTAACCAACGAGCGCGGCGGCTACGATATCAACGGTCTGATTCTGGTTGAGCGTGAAGGGCAGAAGAAGATGGTGATTGGCAACAAAGGGGCCAAAATCAAAACCATCGGTATCGAAGCGCGTAAAGACATGCAGGATATGTTTGAAGCGCCGGTTCACCTCGAGCTGTGGGTGAAAGTGAAGTCCGGCTGGGCTGATGACGAACGCGCGCTGCGCAGTCTCGGTTACGGCGACGATCTCTAAGTTTGGATACTCTATGGCTTTCGAGGTGCAGGACAAAACACAACGTGTTTTGAACAGCGCTTGCGCTGGCTGCGAAGGCGCGAGGCCAGAGGCTGAGTCACGCGGCAAGACCGCGAGTCCCCGGGAGCTTACTTCAGTAAGTGACTGGGGGGATTGGGCGCAGCCAACGCACCTGCGGCTTGAAAGACGACGAGTATGATGGAAGGCTGGCAACGCGCTTTCGTACTGCATAGCCGTCCCTGGAGCGAAACCAGCCTGATGCTGGACGTCTTCACGGAAGAATCCGGCCGCGTGCGCCTTGTGGCTAAAGGCGCACGTTCCAAACGTTCGAACCTCAAAGGCGCGCTTCAGCCTTTTACTCCCTTACTGCTTCGCTTTGGCGGGCGCGGCGAAGTCAAAACGCTGCGCAGCGCGGAAGCCGTCTCGCTGGCGCTCCCTCTCAGCGGCATCACGCTCTACAGCGGCCTTTACGTCAACGAACTTCTCTCTCGCGTGCTTGAGCATGAAACGCGCTTTTCCGAACTCTTCTTCGATTATTTGCACTGTATCCAGTCTCTGGCTGGCGCAAGCGGCTCGCCGGAACCGGCGCTACGGCGTTTTGAACTGGCGCTGCTGGGGCATCTGGGATATGGCGTGGATTTCCTGCACTGCGCCGGCAGCGGAGAAGCGGTTGACGACGCAATGACCTATCGCTACCGTGAAGAAAAAGGCTTTATCGCCAGCGTGGTTATTGATAACAACACCTTTACCGGGCACCATCTTAAGGCGCTGGCGAGCCGTGAATTTCCGGACAGCGATGCGCTGCGCGCGGCAAAGCGTTTCACCCGTATCGCCCTGAAGCCCTATCTGGGCGGGAAGCCGCTAAAAAGTCGCGAGCTTTTTCGTCAGTTTTTGCCCGCGCGGGCAGCGCGAGCCGATAAAACAAATAACGATTAACGAGGATTGTCATGGCTGAATTACTGTTGGGGGTCAATATTGACCACATTGCGACATTACGCAACGCTCGCGGTACCGCTTATCCGGATCCGGTACAGGCGGCCTTTATCGCCGAGCAGGCCGGCGCTGACGGTATTACCGTCCATCTGCGCGAAGATCGTCGCCATATTACCGATCGCGATGTCCGTATTTTGCGCCAGACGCTGGATACCCGCATGAACCTTGAGATGGCGGTGACGGAAGAGATGCTGAAGATTGCCTGTGAGACTCAGCCCCATTTTTGCTGCCTGGTGCCGGAAAAACGTCAGGAAGTGACCACCGAAGGTGGACTGGACGTGGCGGGCCAGCTCGACAAAATGCGCGACGCCTGTAAACGCCTTGCCGATGCCGGTATCCTGGTTTCGCTGTTTATTGACGCGGACAACGCGCAAATTAAGGCGGCAGCGGACGTTGGCGCGCCTTATATCGAAATTCACACCGGATGCTACGCTGATGCGCAAACTGACGCTGAGCAGGCAAAAGAGCTGGAGCGTATTGCCAAAGCGGCGACCTATGCCGCCAGCCTGGGGCTGAAGGTTAATGCCGGTCACGGTTTGACCTACCATAACGTGAAGGCCATTGCCGCGCTGCCGGAAATGCACGAGCTGAACATCGGCCACGCGATTATTGGCCGTGCGGTGATGAGCGGCCTGAAAGAGGCGGTGGCGGAAATGAAGCGCTTGATGCAGGAAGCGCGCGCCTGATGGCCATTCTCGGACTGGGTACTGATATTGTAGAAATTGCCCGTATTGAAGCGGTAATTGCCCGCAGCGGCGATCGTCTGGCGCGTCGCGTCCTGAGCGATAGCGAGTGGGCGATATGGGAACAGCATCAGCAGCCGGTCCGTTTTCTGGCCAAGCGTTTTGCCGTTAAAGAAGCGGCGGCCAAGGCGCTTGGTACCGGCATCCGCAATGGGCTGGCGTTTAATCAGTTTGAGGTTTACAACGACGAGCTGGGTAAGCCAAAGCTGCGATTGTGGGGCGAAGCGAAGAGTCTGGCCGAGCGCATGGGCGTAAGCAGCATTCACGTGACGCTGGCCGACGAGCGTCACTATGCCTGCGCCACGGTGATTATCGAAAGCTAGAGTGTTACAGGCCGGAGAGGTCGGTTAACGCCGCCATCCGGCAATATCACAGTTTGTCCGCGTGGTGCAGCAGGACAAACTTATCCCACAGCTGCTCTTCATTTTCGTTATGGGCCGGATCTTTCAGAATGGTATTTGGGATCGGGCACACCTTCTGGCAGGTCGGCGTATCATAGTGGCCAACGCATTCGGTGCAGCGATCGCTGTTAATTTCATAAATGCTATCACCCATGGATATCGCCTCATTCGGGCACTCCGGCTCGCACATATCGCAGTTGATGCATTTTTTGGTGATTAACAGCGCCATCAGGAAATTCTCAGAAACAACACAAACAGGGCGGGCATTATACGCCCATTTTTCGCCCGGGCCAGCTCTTTTCAACCGCGGTGCGACCATCCGCAGCGGAGAAATTTTGCCCGGCCTGAGCCAATAAGAGAGTGTGTGCTTTTGACAGCGGGCAGGGCACTCGGGGTTACACCAGCTTTTTCACCAGCGCTTCGCTATGGCGAATCCGCTCCGGAGCGTGCTCAAGATCCTGCTGCACCAGCCCCATAAACAGAAGATCGGTCAACATCATTTGCGCGCTGGTGGAGGAGATCGCGGCGCTACGCGTGGCCTGCTCTTCCGCAATGGTGTACAGGCACAGCGTCGCCTGCTGCTGAAGCGCGTTGGGGTTAAAGCCGGTGATCGCCAGGATCTGGCTTCCTACCCGCAGCGCTTCACCGGCCGCCATATTGATCTCGCGTCGTTCACCGGAATAGGAGATGGCCAGCAGCAGATCGTCCGGAGACATCGCCTGTACCGTCGCCAGCAGGGCGTGCATATCCTGTTCTGATACCGCGTTAATGCCGATTTTCATCAGCTTCCAGCTAAAGTTTCTCGCCACCAGGCCCGACGCGCCGATGCCGGTAATGATGACCCGACGGGCGTGGCGCAACAGCGTGACGGCTTCCAGCAGCTTCTCTTCGGTGTTGACGTCCAGCGAGGCGTGCATGGCCGCGACGTTATCCTTAATCAGCTTTTCGCCAACCAGGCGCAGGGGATCGTCGCCGCGAATCTGGTTATGCACCGGTACGGATTGCGGAGTCGGCGCGCTTGCCAGGGCTTCGCTCAACGCCAGCTTTAACGCCGGGAAGCCTTTGAACCCCATCTTCTGCGCAAATTTCACTACGCTTGACTGGCTGACGCCGGCTTCGCCCGCCAGCTGCTGCGAGCTGAGGTGGCGGGTTTGATCCGGTTGAGCCAGAATGAAATCGGCCAGTTTTTTATCGCTTGCGGCCAACGTCGGATAGCGCTGGCGAATACGGGTCAAACAGTTCATAGCGGCTCCGGAGGACAGCTTCACCCTCGGCTGAAAGAATTTTGTATTCGATTATAAGAGGATTATCGCGAATTAAAAATTCTGTGCCTAAGATTTCTCGGCAAAGACGTTTTCTTAATACGGATTCAACAGCAGCGTATGTTTTCGCTATTGGCGACGTAAGGCTGTTAAGCTATTGGTTATCATGCGATCGTTCAGGGGAGTGGGTTTTGAATAGCAGCACGCGGAGAGTGGTTTTCTTTGATCTGGATGGAACCTTGCATCAGCAGGATATGTTCGGCAGCTTTTTGCGCTATGCCCTGCGCCATCAGCCGCTGAACGCGCTGCTGCTGCTTCCTTTATTGCCGGTTATCGCGGCCGGACTGATGTTATACGGTCGCGCCGCGCGCTGGCCGATGAGCCTGCTGCTCTGGGCATCAACCTTCGGACGCAGCGAGCAGCAGCTTAAACGCCTGGAGGCCAATTTTGTTCGCTGGTTTCGCCAGCACGTCACGGCATTCCCGGTTGTTCAGGCGCGGCTTAAACATTATCTGACCAGCACGGACGCTGACGTCTGGCTGATCACCGGTTCGCCGCAGTCGCTGGTTGAACAGGTCTATTTTGATACCGCCTGGCTGCCGCGGGTGAATCTGATCGCCAGCCGAATGGAGCGACGCTACGGCGGCTGGGGGTTAACCCTGCGCTGTCTCGGTAATGAAAAAGTGACGCAGCTGGAACAAAAGATCGGCGCACCGCTGCGCTTGTATAGCGGCTACAGCGACAGCGAGCAGGACAACCCGCTGCTCTCTTTTTGCCAGCACCGCTGGCGGGTGACGCCGCAGGGCGATCTTCAGCAGTTAGAATAGTGTGTAATACATAGCGCCCATGTATAATGCGCCCCGCTTTTCTGCAGGAGTGCCCGCTTTGTCTGACCATGAATTAAATGATGAATACTGGATGCGTCACGCCCTGACGCTGGCCAAACGCGCCTGGGAAGAGGGCGAGGTGCCGGTCGGCGCCGTGCTGGTGCATAATCATCAGGTCATCGGCGAGGGCTGGAACCGGCCCATCGGCCGCCACGATCCCACCGCGCACGCCGAGATTATGGCGCTGCGTCAGGGCGGGCTGGTGTTGCAAAACTATCGCCTGATTGACGCAACGCTGTACGTTACTCTCGAGCCCTGCGTGATGTGCGCCGGCGCAATGGTGCATAGCCGTATTTCCCGGCTGGTGTTTGGCGCCAGGGATGCGAAAACCGGCGCCGCAGGGTCGCTGATTGATGTGCTGCATCATCCGGGCATGAACCATCGGGTAGAAATAGCGGAAGGTGTTATGGCGGAGGCCTGTTCCGGCATGCTGAGCGATTTCTTCCGCTGGCGGCGGGAAGAGAAAAAAGCGCTAAAGCGAGCTGGCCAACAGGCGCAAGATTAATGCCCCATTCCGGGGATTTTTAATTTTGCGTTATCGACCAGCGTTTCGGCGCGAAAGTTAAAAAAGGACCTGGTGTACTGCTCTTCTTTATCCAGCTCATCCGGCATGACCGCCGGATAGTGTTCGCCTAAGGCCGCCATCTGCGCGTCTTTTTTCTCTTTTTCAGAGAGATAGCCCACGAGGCTGATATGATATTTGCGGATATTTTCGACGTAAGCGTAGGCTTCGTGCCCGCGTGCAAATCCGTACTTCAGTCGGCTGTAGTAGTTTTTCTGGCTTAGCAGCGGCAGACGCTGCTTCACATCCGCCCAGCTATTCGGGTTGCCTTTCTGCTTTTTGGTCAGCGCCATCGCGTCAAGCATGTGCGCGTAGCCCATATTATAAGCCGCCAGCGCAAACCAGATGCGCTCGTCCTGTGGGACCGACTCCGGCACTTTATTCATCATGTCCTGTAAATAACGCATGCCGCCGTCGAGGCTTTGCTCGGCGTCGGTACGATCGGTCAGGCCCAGGCTTTGCGCCGTATTGCGGGTCAGCATCATTATCCCGCGAACGCCCGTCGGAGAGGTGGCCTGCGGATCCCAGTGCGATTCCTGCCATGAGATAGCCGCCAGCAGCCGCCAGTCTATCTGTCGGGCGTATTTTTCAAACATCGGCTGCAGGTCAGGGAGGACGCTCTCCACGGCGCGCAGGAAGGTGCGGGTGTCAACGTAGTCAAAATCGTTGCCGTGGCCGAGGTATTTCTCCTCCAGCCTCGCCAGGGTGCCATCTTCGTTAATGTTATTGAAGAAATCGAGCATTGCCGCCGGCAGGGAATTATCCTCACCTTTTTCGCTAAACCAGGTGACCGGCTGTTCGTCGCTGATATCGAGGGCGACGGCCAGCTCCGGGTGGACGCGCTGGAACAGACTGACGGCGACCGAATCAGCGACGGTATAGTCGAGTTTGCCATCGATAACCGCCTGCATCAGCGCCGTCGTGCCGCGCTTATCGTCCACGTGCCACTCAAGGTCGGGATATTTTTGCTTTTTCAATGCCTGGAGATCGTTAATCGCCACGTGCCCGGGAGCGATGGCCAGCTGCGCGGCGGTGATGTTTGCCAGGGTGCGCGGACGCAGGTTGCCTTTGCGATACACCAGCTGTTGCGAAACGGAATAGTAGGTCGGCCCGACCTGATAGTTTTTCACCCGCTCGGAGTTGTAGACCAGCCCGGCTGCCAGCATGTCGGCTTTGCCTTCATCGAGGTCGTCGAATAGCTGGCTGATATTCTGCCTGACGGTGACTTTGAGCTCGACGCCGAGGTAGTCGGCAAACTGCTGCGCCAGCTCATAATCAAAACCGTAGGTCTTGTCATTGATGGTCGCGAAGGTCATCGGCGAATTAATGGTGCTGATTCGCAGTTCTCCGCGCGCCATGATCCCCGCCACGCGGTTTTCTGGTTTTCCCATCCACGGGAGAGACGGCCACAGGGCAGCCGCCAGCAGGAGGGTCACAATGCCGATGAGCAGATAATTAATCTTTAGTTTTTTCAGATAGTTAATCTTCTGCAGCTTCGCGTTCCTCAGCAGATTATGACCAGAAAAAGTAAAAGGTTGTCCTAGAATGAGCGGCATTTTGCTTAAGAATGCGCCAGTTGGCAACTTATTCGCGAGATGAGTCACATTAATTGATAAACCCCGGCAATCATTTTATTTCTACGCAAACGGTTTCGTCGGGGCGCAGGATTCACTATAATGGCGCCCGTTTCCCCCCTGGCTCACCATGAAAGCTTCGAAGACGAGAGACTTATGATGGAAATTTTGCGTGGTTCACCTGCACTGTCGGCATTCCGTATCAATAAACTGCTGGCACGTTTCCAGGCGGCCAACCTTCCGGTCAGCACCCTTTATGCCGAGTACGTTCATTTTGCCGACCTCAGCGCCCCGCTCAGCGGCGACGATCGCGAGAGCCTGGCAAGATTGCTCAAGTATGGCCCGAACTTAAGCAGCCATACCCCGACCGGCAAGCTACTGCTCGTTACCCCCCGTCCCGGCACCATCTCTCCCTGGTCTTCTAAAGCTACCGACATCGCCCATAACTGCGGCCTGTCACAGGTTTTGCGCCTGGAGCGCGGCGTGGCGTATTACGTCGAAGCGAGCAGCCTGAATGACGAACAGTGGTCGCAGGTGGCGGCCGAACTGCATGACCGCATGATGGAAAGCGTCTTTGGCGCGCTGGAAGAGGGTGAAAAACTCTTCGCCCACCATCAGCCAACCCCGGTCACCAGCGTTGATCTGCTGGGCCTGGGCCGTCAGGCGCTGATTGACGCCAACCTCCGTCTGGGGCTGGCGCTGGCGGATGATGAAATCGACTATCTGCAGGATGCTTTCCAGAAGCTGGGTCGCAACCCGAACGATATCGAACTCTATATGTTCGCGCAGGCTAACTCCGAGCACTGCCGACACAAGATTTTTAACGCCGACTGGGTCATTGATGGCGAAAAGCAGCCGAAGTCGCTGTTCAAAATGATCAAAAACACCTTCGAGAAAACCCCGGACTACGTGCTGTCTGCTTATAAAGACAACGCCGCGGTAATGGAAGGTTCAGCCGTGGGGCGCTACTTCGCCGACCACGAAACCGGCCGCTACGACTTCCACCAGGAAGACGCGCATATTCTGATGAAGGTCGAAACCCATAACCACCCGACGGCGATCTCTCCGTGGCCGGGCGCGGCGACCGGTTCCGGCGGCGAAATTCGCGATGAAGGCGCCACCGGGCGCGGCGCGAAGCCGAAAGCGGGTCTGGTGGGCTTCTCGGTTTCCAACCTGCGTATTCCGGGGTTTGAGCAGCCGTGGGAAGAGGATTTCGGTAAGCCGGAGCGTATCGTCACCGCGCTGGATATCATGACCGAAGGCCCGCTGGGCGGCGCGGCGTTTAACAACGAATTTGGTCGTCCGGCGCTCAACGGTTACTTCCGTACCTATGAAGAGAAAGTGAGCAGCCACAACGGCGAAGAGCTGCGCGGCTATCACAAGCCCATTATGCTGGCGGGCGGTATCGGCAACATTCGCGGCGAACACGTGCAGAAGGGCGAGATCGTCGTCGGCGCGAAGCTGATTGTTCTCGGCGGTCCGGCGATGAACATCGGTCTTGGCGGCGGCGCGGCCTCTTCAATGGCTTCCGGCCAGTCCGATGCCGATCTCGATTTCGCCTCCGTACAGCGCGACAACCCGGAAATGGAACGTCGTTGCCAGGAAGTTATCGACCGCTGCTGGCAGCTGGGCGACGCTAACCCGATTCTGTTTATCCACGACGTCGGCGCCGGCGGTCTGTCGAACGCGATGCCTGAACTGGTCAGCGACGGCGGACGCGGCGGTAAATTCCAGCTGCGCGATATCCTCAGCGATGAGCCGGGCATGAGCCCGCTGGAGATCTGGTGTAACGAATCGCAGGAACGTTATGTGCTGGCGGTCGCGCCGGAGCAGCTGCCGCTGTTTGATGAGCTGTGCCGCCGCGAACGCGCGCCGTACGCGGTGATTGGCGAAGCGACCGAAGCGCTGCATCTGAGCCTCGACGATACCCACTTTGACGATCGCCCGATCGACCTGCCGCTTGACGTGCTGCTGGGCAAAACGCCGAAAATGACCCGCGACGTGCAGACGCTCAAAGCCCAGGGCCAGAGTCTGGAACGCCAGGGAATCACTATTGCCGACGCGGTGAATCGCGTGCTGCACCTGCCGACCGTGGCGGAGAAAACCTTCCTCGTCACCATCGGCGACCGTACCGTCACCGGTATGGTGGCGCGCGATCAGATGGTGGGTCCGTGGCAGATCCCGGTGGCTAACTGCGCGGTGACCACCGCCAGTCTCGACAGCTACTATGGCGAAGCCATGTCTATTGGCGAGCGCGCGCCGGTGGCGCTGCTGGACTTTGCCGCTTCCGCCCGTCTGGCGGTCGGCGAGGCGCTGACCAACATCGCGGCGACGCAGATTGGCGCGCTCAATCGCGTGAAGCTGTCGGCAAACTGGATGGCCGCAGCCGGTCACCCGGGCGAAGACGCCGGTTTATATGAAGCGGTAAAAGCGGTTGGCGAAGAGCTCTGTCCGGCCCTGGGACTGACCATTCCGGTGGGTAAAGACTCCATGTCGATGAAAACCCGCTGGCAGGAAGGCGCTGAACAGCGCGAGATGACCTCTCCGCTGTCGCTGGTGATTTCCGCCTTTGCCCGCGTGGAAGACGTACGCCGTACCGTCACCCCACAGCTCGTGACTGAAGACAACGCCCTGCTGCTGATTGATTTAGGCAAGGGGAACAATGCGCTGGGCGCGACCGCGCTGGCGCAGGTTTATCGTCAGCTTGGCGATGTGACCGCCGACGTGCGCGATGTCGCGCAGCTGAAAGGCTTCTGGGACGCAATGCAGGCGCTGGTGGCCGAAGGTAAGCTGCTGGCGTGGCACGACCGGTCTGACGGTGGCCTGCTGGTCACGCTGGCCGAGATGGCCTTTACCGGCCACTGCGGCGTCAAGGTTGATATCGCCGCGCTCGGCGAGGATCGTCTGGCCGCGCTGTTTAACGAGGAGCTTGGCGGGGTGATTCAGGTTCGTGCCGCCGACCGCCAGGCGGTGGAAGCGCTGCTGGCCGCTCATGGTCTGGCGGATTGCGTTCACTATCTTGGCCAGGCCACGACGGGCGATCGCTTTATCATCGAGGCCGACGGTCACCCGGTATTCAGCGAAAGCCGCACAACGCTGCGCATGTGGTGGGCAGAAACCACCTGGCAAATGCAGCGTCTGCGCGATAACCCGGAGTGCGCCGACCAGGAGCACGAGGCGAAAGCCAACGATGCCGATCCGGGCCTTAACGTGAAGCTCTCCTTCGATATCAATGAGGATATCGCTGCGCCTTATATTGCCACCGGCGCGCGTCCGAAGGTTGCGGTGCTGCGCGAGCAGGGCGTGAACTCCCATGTCGAAATGGCCGCGGCGTTCCATCGCGCGGGCTTTGATGCCATCGATGTGCACATGAGCGACCTGCTGGCGGGGCGTACCGGTCTTGCTGACTTCCAGGCGCTGGTGGCCTGCGGCGGCTTCTCCTACGGTGACGTTTTAGGCGCGGGTGAGGGCTGGGCGAAATCGATCCTGTTCAATGAGCGAGTTCGCGACGAATTTGCCACCTTCTTCCATCGTCCGCAAACCCTGGCGCTGGGCGTGTGCAACGGCTGCCAGATGATGTCTAACCTGCGCGAGCTGATCCCGGGCAGCGAGCTGTGGCCGCGCTTTGTGCGTAACCAGTCGGACCGCTTTGAAGCGCGCTTCAGCCTGGTTGAAGTGACCCAGAGCCCGTCGCTGCTGCTGCAGGGGATGGTGGGGTCAATGATGCCGATTGCCGTATCTCACGGTGAAGGACAGGTGGAAGTCCGCGATGGCGCGCATCTGGCGCAGCTGGAAAGCAAAGGCCTGGTGGCGCTGCGCTTCGTCGACAACGTCGGCAAGGTGACGGAAAACTATCCGGCTAACCCGAACGGTTCGCCGAACGGTATCACCGCGGTGACCAGCGAAAGCGGGCGCGCGACCATCATGATGCCGCACCCGGAACGCGTGTTCCGCACCGTGTCGAACTCCTGGCATCCGGAAAACTGGGGCGAAGACAGCCCGTGGATGCGTATTTTCCGCAACGCGCGTAAACAGCTGGGCTAAAACCGCTCACAAATCGCATTAAGCCTCCTGCCCGCGCAGGGGGCTTTTTTATTGGTGAGGCGTATCGACAGCAGGTGTCGGGGATCGCCGACAAACGCGCTATAGCGGTGTCGTCAAAAGGTGACACTTAACATATTGATTTATAATAGCATTGCTAAACCATTCATCCGGTGTTGCTAATCAGCGACACTTTGCGCATAAACCGACCATCATCATTCACGTCCATAAATAGTAAAAAGGTATTATATTTCATTGTGTTAATAAAATGTTTTGAGATGTGGCATAGTTCGTGCATAATTATAACCAGTGGCTCATTCACCTTCTTATGTCAGCCCCTTCGGGACGCGCTACATAAACTTCGAATGACGCACAAACAGGTGCCTGCCGTCCAACTCCTGATAACAGCTCTGCTTTATCAGTCATCGGGCGAAACGTCGAGTAAGGCACCGCCTCATTTCTTAATAAAGCCAGGCTCCTGTAGCCTGGCTTTATTATTTCCGGCGTAGATGTTTATTGCGTCCTCGGTTAGCATCGTCATGAGCTAATGATTGAGACCCTATCCGTGAAGCGACTCTCCCTTTTCCCCCGTTCGCTGCGCCAGCTGGTCACGCTATCCTTCGTGCTGATCCTGCTGCCGCTGCTGGTGCTGGCATGGCAGGCGTGGCAAAGCCTCAACGCGCTGAGCGCGCAGGCGGCGCATATCAACCGTACTACCCTTATCGACGCCCGCCGCAGCGAAGCGATGATTAACGCATCGCTGGAGATGGAACGTAGCTACCGTCAGTACTGCGTGCTGGACGATCCGACGCTGGCGCGGGTCTACCAGAATCAGCGCCAACGCTACAGCGAAATGCTTGATGCTCACGCGGGCGTCCTGCCCGATGAGAAAATCTGGCAGGCGCTGCGTCAGGATCTCGACGATCTGGCCGAGCTGCAGTGTAAAAATAGCGGTCCGGCGGCGAAGTCAGCCGCCAGCCTGGAAGCGTTTGCCTCGGCCAATAGCGACATGGTGCAGGCAACCCGAACGGTGGTCTATTCGCGCGGGCAGCAGCTGCAGCAGGAAATTGCCGAGCGCGGGCAGTTCTTCGGCTGGCAGGCGCTGGTGCTGTTCCTGCTCAGCCTGGCGCTGGTGCTGCTTTTCACCCGCATGATTATCGGCCCGGTGAAGGGCATTGAGAGAATGATCAACCGACTGGGGGAGGGGAAGTCGCTGGACGACGCCGCGCTGTTTACCGGTCCGCGCGAGCTGCGCTCCGTCGGTAAACGCATTATCTGGCTGAGCGAACGCCTTGCCTGGCTGGAATCCCAGCGTCATCAGTTCCTGCGCCATCTTTCCCATGAGCTGAAAACGCCGCTGGCCAGCATGCGCGAAGGGACGGAGCTGCTTGCCGACCGGGTGGCCGGGCCGCTGACGCCCGAGCAGCAGGAGATCGTTGAAATTCTCGATAACAGCAGCCGCAACCTGCAAAAGCTGATCGAGCAGCTGCTGGATTACAACCGTAAACAGGCCGATGGCCCGATTGCGCGCGAGACGGTAAACCTGGCCGAACTGGTGGAAAATGTGGTTTCTGCCCATAGCCTGCCGGCAAGAGCTAAAATGATGCATACCGAACTGTTGCTCAGCGAGCGTTTATGCGAAGCGGAGCCCGCTCTGCTGGTGAGCGTCCTGGATAATCTCTACTCCAATGCGGTGCACTATGGTGCTGAATCCGGTAACATTCGCATTCATAGCTATCGGCACGGCGAGCAGGTGCGCATTGACGTCATTAACGACGGCGAGCCGATCCCGCCCGCAGAGAGAAACATGATTTTTGAGCCTTTTTATCAGGGAAGCCACCAGCGTAAAGGGGCGGTAAAAGGCAGCGGTCTGGGGCTGAGCATTGCCCGCGACTGCGTACGGCAAATGCAGGGCGAGCTGAGCCTGGTTGATGATAAATCAGGGCTAATCTGTTTTCGTATCACGCTCCCCGTCGCCGAGTCTGGACAAAATAACGTATAACTATCGGGTGAATATGTCCCACTTCTTCGCACTTGTCCGTCCCCTCAGGGGATGGCTGCTGTCAGGCATGTCCTGCCTGGCGCTGGCGGGATGTTCCGCCTCTACATCACCACACGCCGCGGATGGCAAAACGCTCTCCGCGCTGCCGCAGCATCAGGTCGCCGATTTTCTTTCGGTGGAGTGCGCCGACATCTGGAGCCTGCAAAGCGAGGCCAGTGATAAAAACCCGCTTTACTGGCTGCGGGGAATTGACTGCGCGGATCGCCTTGCTCCGGTACAGGCGCGGGCTGAAGCCCGGCAGCACGATGCCAACAGCTGGCAGGATGCCTTTAAACGCGGCATTTTACTGGCCGATGCCAAAATTACGCCCAACGAACGTCGCGATCTGGTGGCCAGTCTGGATGCCTTCAGCCCGCAAATCGCCGCCCAGGTTCGCCCGCTTTATCAGCTCTGGCGCGATGCCCAGGGCCGGCAGCTTCAGCTGATTGAGGAGCGCTCCCGCTACGCCAAATTGCAGCAGTCAAGCGATGCGGAGCTGGAGACGCTGCGTCAGCAGGAAATTGAACTTCGCAGTCAGCTCGAACTGACGACCCGCAAGCTGGAGAATCTCACCGACATCGAGCGCCAGCTCTCCAGCCGTAAACCCGGCGGGAACTTCAGCCCGGACGCCGGGCACGGCGGCGAGAAGGTCCCGGAGGTGATTCATGACGATCCGTAAACCCGCCCGCCTGCTGCTGGTGGACGACGATCCGGGGCTGCTGAAGCTGCTGGGCATGCGTCTTGTCAGCGAAGGATACAGCGTACTGACCGCCGAGAGCGGGCCGGAGGCCCTGCGCACCCTGAGCCGCGACAAAGTCGACCTGGTGGTCAGCGACCTGCGGATGGACGAGATGGACGGCCTCCAGCTGTTCAGCGAAATCCAGAAGGTTCAGCCGGGAATGCCGGTGATCATTCTCACCGCGCACGGTTCCATTCCGGACGCCGTTGCCGCGACCCAGCAGGGCGTATTTAGCTTTCTCACCAAGCCGGTGGATAAAGACGCTCTGTATAAAGCGATTGATGACGCGCTGGAGCAGAGCGCGCCCACCACCGATGAGCGCTGGCGCCAGGCGATTGTGACCCGCAGCCCGCTGATGGAGCGTCTGCTGGAGCAGGCCGGGATGGTGGCGCAGTCGGACGTCAGCGTACTGATTAACGGCCAGAGCGGTACCGGCAAGGAGATTGTCGCCCAGGCAATTCATAACGCCAGCCCGCGCCGCGATAAACCTTTTGTCGCCATTAACTGCGGCGCGCTTCCCGAGCAGTTGCTGGAGTCAGAGCTGTTTGGCCACGCCCGCGGCGCTTTTACCGGCGCGGTCAGCAATCGCGAGGGGCTATTCCAGGCTGCAGAAGGCGGGACCCTGTTTCTTGATGAAATCGGCGATATGCCGGTGGCGCTGCAGGTTAAACTGCTGCGCGTCCTGCAGGAGCGTAAAGTGCGCCCGCTGGGCAGCAACCGCGATATCGACATTGATGTGCGGATTATTTCTGCGACCCATCGCGACCTGCCGAAGGCCATGGCGCGCGGCGAGTTTCGCGAAGATCTGTTTTATCGTCTCAACGTGGTGAATCTGAAAATCCCGCCGCTGGCCGAGCGTACGGAAGATATTCCGCTGCTGGCGAACCATCTGCTGCGCCAGTCCGCCGATCGCCACAAACCCTTTGTTCGCGCGTTCTCCACCGATGCGATGAAGCGGCTGATGGCCGCAAAATGGCCGGGCAACGTGCGCCAGCTGGTGAACGTGATTGAGCAGTGCGTGGCGCTAACCTCTTCGCCGGTCATTAGCGACGCCCTGGTGGAGCAGGCGCTGGAAGGGGAAAACACCGCGCTGCCGACCTTTGTTGAGGCGCGGAATCAGTTTGAGCTCAATTACCTGCGCAAGCTGCTGCAAATCACTAAAGGCAACGTCACGCATGCGGCGCGGATGGCGGGGCGCAACCGCACCGAATTTTATAAGCTGCTGTCGCGCCACGAGCTCGACGCTAACGACTTTAAAGAGTAGCTCCGCGTGATGACGCAAGTTATGATACGGTTAGCAACCGGTTACGCGACTAAAACAGGAACACCATGAAAAAGATTGATGCGATTATTAAACCCTTCAAACTGGATGACGTGCGTGAAGCGCTGGCCGAAGTCGGCATCACCGGGATGACGGTAACGGAAGTGAAAGGTTTTGGCCGCCAGAAGGGGCATACCGAGCTGTATCGCGGCGCGGAGTATATGGTCGATTTTCTGCCGAAAGTGAAAATCGAAATCGTTGTCACCGATGATATCGTCGATATCTGCGTGGATACCATTATCCGTACGGCGCAGACCGGCAAAATCGGCGACGGTAAGATCTTTGTTTTCGATGTCGCGCGCGTGATTCGTATCCGCACCGGCGAAGAAGACGACGCGGCGATTTAAGCTGACAAACCGAATGGCGGCCCGATAATTTCCGGGCCGCCTGCATCCATCGCTCTGTTTACAGCACCTTGTGCGGGCCGAAGCACTCGTAATGAATGTTGCCGCTGCTCACGCCCAGATCTACCAGCTGCTTCGCGGCAAACTGCATAAACGCCACCGGGCCGCAGAGATAGAACTGCATCTGCGGGTCGCCGATCTTGTCGGCCAGGGCCGATAAATCCATCAAACCTTCGCTGTCAAACGCGCCGGCGTCACGGTCCGTTTCGCTCGGGCTGCGGTACCAGACGTGAGAAGTAAACTTCGTCAGGGTTTCACCCAGCGCTTTCACTTCCTCCGCGAAGGCGTGCACGTCGCCATTCTCTGCCGCGTGGAACCAGTTCACCTGCGCCGGATGCTGTGCTTTTGCCAGCGCGTCCAGCATCGCCAGCATCGGCGTCTGACCGACGCCGCCGGAGAGCAGCGTGACCGGCGTTTCCGGCGCCACGTTGAGGAAAAAGTCGCCGGCCGGCGCGGCCAGGTAAATCACGTCGCCTTCTTTCGCAGAATCATGCAGCCAGTTTGAAACCTGGCCGCCGTTTTCACGCTTAACCGCAATGCGATAGCCTTTGCCGTCGGGTTTGCGGGTCAAAGAGTACTGACGAATTTCCTGATGCGGAAAGCCTTCCGGCTTCAGCCAGACCGCCAGGTACTGGCCCGGATGGTATTCAGCGACCGCGCCGCCGTCGACCGGCTCAAACTCAAAGCTGGTAATCAGCGCGCTGCGCGGCGTTTTTCTGACGATGCGGAACGCGCGGGTGCCTTCCCAGCCGCCGGTTTTACTGGCGCTTTCGCTGTAGATTTGCGCTTCACGATTAATAAAGACGTTGGCCAGCACGCCGTAGGCCTTGCCCCAGGCATCCAGCACTTCCTGACCCGGGCTGAACATCTCGTCAAGGGTGGCCAGCAGGTGGGTGCCGACAATATTGTACTGCTCGGGCTGGATCTGGAAGCTGGTGTGCTTCTGGGCGATTTTTTCCACCGCCGGCAGCAGGGCGGACAGGTTCTCAAGATTGCTGGCATAGGCGGCAATGGCGTTGAACAGCGCCTCGCGCTGGTCGCCGTTGCGCTGATTACTCATATTAAAGATTTCTTTGAGTTCGGGATTATGAGCAAACATGCGGTCGTAAAAATGGGCGGTCAGTTTCGGACCGGTTTCAACCAGCAGAGGGATGGTGGCTTTCACCGTAGCGATGGTTTGCGCGTCGAGCATAGCAGCTTCCTTTATAGGTTATCTTAATGATGCATATTAAATGCATCTTATAAAAATAACCCTGCTTTGTAAATGGTTCTTTAACTCTTTGCCGTAAGGCAGTTACAACATGAATTATTTGCATCACAAACCTGAAAAGAAATCCGTTGATAATCGAAGGTGCTTTATTGCTCAAAGCCTTGTGTAACGCGGAGCCAATCGTTTGCGTAAAATCCTTTGTCAAGACCTGTTATCGCAGAATGATTCAGTTATACTGTGGGCCGTTGTCCAGGTGGACCGCCTTTTTAGGCCGAAATTTTATTGTTAGCTGAGTCAGGAGATGCGGATGTTAAAGCGTGAAATGAACATTGCCGATTATGATGCCGAACTGTGGCAGGCTATGGAGCAAGAAAAAGTACGTCAGGAAGAGCACATCGAACTGATCGCCTCCGAAAACTACACCAGCCCGCGCGTTATGCAGGCGCAGGGCTCTCAGCTGACCAACAAATACGCTGAAGGATATCCGGGCAAGCGCTACTACGGCGGCTGTGAATACGTCGATATCGTAGAGCAGCTGGCTATCGATCGCGCCAAAGAGCTGTTCGGCGCTGACTACGCTAACGTGCAGCCGCACTCCGGCTCCCAGGCTAACTTCGCGGTCTATACTGCACTGCTGCAGCCGGGCGATACCGTTCTGGGTATGAACCTGGCGCAGGGTGGTCACCTGACTCACGGCTCCCCGGTCAACTTCTCCGGCAAACTGTACAACATCATTCCTTACGGCATCGATGAGTCCGGTAAAATTGACTATGAAGACATGGCTAAGCAGGCTCAGGAACATAAACCGAAGATGATTATCGGTGGTTTCTCCGCTTATTCCGGCGTGGTTGACTGGGCAAAAATGCGCGAAATCGCTGACAGCATCGGCGCATACCTGTTCGTCGACATGGCCCACGTTGCCGGTCTGATCGCCGCTGGCGTTTATCCGAACCCGGTTCCGCATGCTCACGTCGTGACCACAACTACCCACAAGACCCTGGCCGGTCCGCGCGGCGGCCTGATCCTGGCGAAAGGCGGCAGCGAAGAGCTGTACAAAAAACTGAACTCTGCCGTATTCCCTAGCGCCCAGGGCGGCCCGCTGATGCACGTTATCGCGGCGAAAGCCGTTGCGCTGAAAGAAGCGATGGAGCCGGAGTTCAAAGTTTACCAGCAGCAGGTAGCGAAAAACGCGAAGGCAATGGTAGAAGTGTTCCTGAACCGCGGCTACAAAGTGGTTTCCGGCGGCACTGAAAATCACCTGTTCCTGCTGGATCTGGTCGATAAAAACCTGACCGGTAAAGAAGCGGACGCTGCGCTGGGCCGTGCTAACATCACCGTCAACAAAAACAGCGTGCCGAACGATCCGAAGAGCCCGTTTGTGACCTCCGGCATCCGTATCGGTTCTCCGGCAGTCACCCGTCGCGGCTTTAAAGAAGCGGAAGTGAAAGAGCTGGCCGGCTGGATGTGCGACGTGCTGGACAACATCAATGACGAAGCGGTCATTGAGCGCGTGAAGGGTAAAGTGCTGGATATCTGCGCACGCTTCCCGGTTTATGCGTAAGCGTTAGCGTTGACATAAAAAAGGCCGCTGATGCGGCCTTTTTTGCGTCTGTTGATTAGCGGCGGTCGAGCGAAATCGCCCCGGGACCGGTTATCGCCAGCAGCAGGAAGGCACCGGCAATACTGATGTTTTTCCAGAAGTTAATCATGTTCGGCAGAACCGCATCGCCGGTCATATCCCAGTAGTGATGGCCAATCACCGCGGTACCGAGGGTATAAAAAATAAAGATCACCGCCAGCGGGCGGGTGAAAAAGCCCAGCACAATTAAAATGGCCGCCGGCACTTCCATAATAATGGCAATGATGGCCGCAAGCGTTGGCATCGGCGCGCCGGAGGAGGCCATGTACTGCACCGTGCCGCTAAAGCCGAGCAGCTTGGGATAGCCGAAAAGAATAAACAGCACCACCACCGCGATACGCGCAATCAGCAGCAGCAGAGAGCGGGAGGAGCCAAAGTCAAAGTAGCGTAGAGTGTTCATAATCAGCTCGTTATGAGAGACGTGTGATTTAAACGTAATACACAAATTTGCGCTCCGCCACGTCCGCTGACGATTAACGCAGCGTTTGCAGCTGTTCCTCCACGTACAGATAACCGATCCCCATCAGCTGCTGGGCGCGGGTCAGTTTGCCAAAGCCGATTTGAGTGGCGTGCGCTCGCGGCGTATCGCCGTGGTCAAAGGGATTAAAGCCGGTTTGTTTAACGATACTTTCCAGCCATTGTTCGCCAAAGGCGCAGCTGCGTCCGTATAGCCAGATCTGATTAATATTCAAAATATTTAAGAAATTATAAAGGCTTAAGCCAATGGCGTTGGCCGCGCTATCAACCCATGCGCGAATATGCACGTCTCCCTGTTCCCAGGCTTCAATGAGCGATGCCGTGGTTAATTGCTCGGGAGAGCGCTGCGCTTCCGGCTGCGTTTTGAGCCACATCCGCGCCTGCTTTTTCAACGCGCTGAGGGACGCTACGGTTTCGAGGCAACCGTATCTCCCGCAGTCGCAGGCCTTGCCGTCAGGATTCACAATCGTGTGTCCTATCTGCCCGCTGCCGTAGAGGCTTCCTCGATAAATCTGATCGTTAATCACAAATGACGAGCCGATACCGTAATCGACGTTAATCACGCAAAAATCCGGCTGTATACCCTGATGCTGCCACTTCTCCGCCAGCGCCAGCATCACGCAGTCATTATCCACCCGCACCTGCACGCCGAGCTGTTCCTCCAGCAGATACTTTATTTCAATCGGCGTTTTCCAGCGCGCCTGGGGCATGGTTTGTGACACCCCGGTTACCGGATCAACCTGCCCATGAACGCCAAGCGCGAGATTGATGCTGTGCTGCGGGTAGCGGCGGTGTATACGTCGCCAGCATTCCACGATGGCCTCCAGAAGGGCCTGCGGCGTGGGGGCATCGATGGGCAAATGCTGGTGGCCGTCAACCGCCAGCAGTCGGGCATCGGCAAGCTGATACTCAATGCTGGTCGGCGTGATATTCATGCATAGCGTCCAGGCACCGTGTTCGGGGATCTGGTAGCTTCCGCTGTTCACGCCGCGCTTGCTCATTTTTTCCGTGGAATGGCCTATCAAGCCCTCGCTAAGCAGTTCGGCAAGAATGTTGCTCACAGCCGGAATAGAGAGCCCGGTGAGCTGGGAAAGCTGGGATTTACTGAGCTGTTTCTCCCGCCAGAGGTGGGAGAGAAAAATAGATTTGTTGGCCTGCCTGACCCGGGCGTTATTCAAACCGGTGCGCTGCATACACTTAACTCCCTTAACTATATTGCGTGAGCGTTGCGCATTTTAGCAGCTAAATGGCGATATAAACTCCTCTCAAAGCAAGTTTTACTTTATTTCGTTTAGTGGAGGCGTCATGTACGGTTCGGTTAAGGTCTGGCAGGAAACAATTACATTACCTACGTGGACGACGGGGGCGGAGGATCCGAACCCCATGTTTCTGGAAAAGCGCGTTTATCAGGGTTCCTCCGGCAACGTCTATCCCTACGGCGTGATAGATACCCTGACCGGCGAGCGTGAAATGCGCGATTATCAGGCAGTATGGATGGAGAATGATTTCATTCGTATCATGCTGCTGCCGGAGCTTGGCGGACGTATTCACCGGGCGTATGACAAAGTCAAACAGCGCGATTTCGTTTATTACAATGAAGTCGTTAAGCCCGCCCTGGTAGGGCTACTGGGGCCCTGGATCTCCGGCGGTATCGAGTTCAACTGGCCGCAGCATCACCGCCCGACGACCTTTATGCCGGTCGATTTTTCGATCCAGCGCGGGGAAAACGGCGTGCAGACCGTATGGATGGGGGAAGCGGAGCCCATGCGCGGTTTGCAGGTCATGACCGGGTTTACTCTCTATCCTGACCGCGCGCTGATTGAAATTACCGGTAAGGTTTTTAATGGTAACGCAACGCCGCGTCATTTCCTGTGGTGGGCCAACCCGGCGGTCAAAGGCGGCGATGCTCACCAGAGCGTGTTTCCACCCGACGTCACCGCCGTATTCGATCACGGCAAGCGCGATGTTTCCGCTTTTCCCATCGCCACCGGCACCTACTACAAAGTGGACTATTCTGCGGGCGTCGATATCTCCCGGTATAAAAACGTTCCGGTACCCACCTCGTATATGGCGGAGAAATCGGACTACGACTTTGTCGGCGCTTATCACCACGACGAGCGCGGTGGGCTGCTGCATGTTGCCGACCATCACGTCTCGCCGGGCAAAAAACAGTGGAGCTGGGGCTATGGCGACTTTGGCCAGGCGTGGGACCGCAATCTGACCGACGAAAATGGCCCCTATATCGAGCTGATGACCGGCGTCTACACCGATAACCAGCCTGACTTTACCTGGCTTGCGCCTTATGAAGAGAAGGTGTTTGTGCAAAATTTCCTTCCCTACAGCGAGCTGGGGATGGTGCAAAATGCCAATACGCAGCTGGCGCTGAAGCTGGTTCGTGAGTCGGAGCAGCTGCAGCTCGGCGTTTACGCCATTGCGCCGCTGGAAAATATTGTTGTTGAACTCAGCGCGGAAAAGCAGCCGCTGTATGAAACTCAGCTTACGCTGAAGCCCGGCGAGAGCTGGCAGCATACGCTGCCGGAAAATGACGTCCGGCGCTTAACCCTTAAGGTGAAAACCGCAGACAACCAGCCGCTGCTGGATTATCAGGAACATATTACTCAGCAGACGCCCCTGCCCGAACCTGCCTGCGCGCCGGCGATGCCGGAAGAGATTCACAACGGCGATGAGCTCTATTTTATCGGCCAGCATCTTGAACAATATAATCATGCAAGCCGCTATGCCGCGGATTACTATCGCCGGGCGATAGCCCTCGATCCGCAGGATTACCGCAATAATGTTGCCCTCGGGACGCTGGCGTTTAATTGCGCCGACTGGGGGCTGGCGGAGCAATGTGCCCGGGCCGCGCTACTTCGCGCCCATCGTCTGAATAAAAATCCGCGCGATGGCGAAGCCAGTATGCTGCTTGGCAGCGCGCTGGAAAGGCAGGGCGATGAAGCTGGAGCATGGGATTGCTATTACAAAGCGTCCTGGAGCGGTAACTGCCGCGATGCCGCCTGGTGGGCGCTGGCAAGGCTGGCGATGAAGCGTGGTGATACCGCCGACGCGCTGGAAAAGGTCAACACCAGCCTGCAGTTTAACGCCAGCAACCATCTGGCTATGGGGCTGAAAGCGCTGGCGTTAGCGGACAGCGGGCGGGCGAAGGAAGCGCAGGCGTATATTGTCGTCTGCCTCGAACAATACCCGTTGAGCTATCCGCTGCACTGCGCGCGCTGGATGATTGCGCCGGGCGATGAGGCGCGCGCGAGCCTGCTGCGCGTAACGGGGTGCAGAGGGATCAACGGCAGCCTGCTGGCGGGCTGGCTGCTCTCCATCGGTCAGAAGCAGGCGGCGAAGGAGGTGCTTGAGGTTCTGGATTGCCAGGAGGCGCTGCCGATGCTGTGGCGCGCCTCGTTAAGCGATGATGCGAATAAACGGCAACGGTTAATTGCCGAAGCTGAGCGCTGCCATGTGCGAAAAGTGCGTTTCCCCAATACGCTCGATGAAGTCCAGATGCTGCAAACCCTGAGCGATAGCGCTTTTGCCCGCTATCTGCTCGGTTGCTTCTGGTACAGCAAACGTCGCTATGAAGAGGCGGTAAGCTGCTGGCGCGAGACGCTGGAAAAATCTCCCGACTATGCGCCCGCTCATCGTCTGCTGGGGGTCTACGCCTGGAACAAACAACAGGATGCCGCGCAGGCGCTGGCTTATCTGCAGCGGGCCGTAGAGCTTGAGCCCGAAAACGCGCGCTTCCTCTTTGAGCTTGATTTCCTGAAAAAATCACTGGGTACGCCGGTAAACGAACGACTGGAAACGCTGGCGGCGCGCAAAGCGGTGGTGCTGAAACGGGATGACCTGACCGCTGAGCTGTTAAGCCTGTGGAACGCGGCCGGCCATTATGCCGATGCCGCCGCTATTCTCGGTACGCGCGTATTTCATCCCTGGGAAGGCGGGGAGGGGAAAGTTACCGGCCAGTATTTGCTCAATCAGCTCCATCGCGCTTTACAGTTGATCGAACGTAAGGCGTTCACGCAGGCCGCTCTCTGCCTGAATGAAGCGTTACGCTATCCCGATAACCTGGGAGAGGGGCGGCTGCCCGGGCAGACGGACAACGATATCTGGTATTTGCTGGGCTATTGCGCGGAACAGGCTGGGGATGCGCAGCAGGCAGCGGAATATTACCAGCTTGCCCTGCAAGGGGGCTCAACGCTGGACGCCGGGCGTTACTACAACGATCAGCCCGCCGATTACCTTTTCTGGCAGGGCATCGCGCTGCGTAAGAGCGGTAATCCGGCGCAGGCCGAGCAGCACTTCCAGAATTTTATCGCCTGGGCCAGGCAGCATCGGGATGACGTTCCGCAAGCCGACTTTTTTGCCGTTTCTCTCCCGGATCTGGTGGTGCTCGATGTTTCAGCGCAGCAGCAGCATCAGCAGCACTGTTTGTTTATTGAAGCGCTGGGCCATCTGGGGCTGGGCAACGTATCCGCCAGTCAGCAGGCGATGCAGCGGCTGCTGCAGCTGAACCCGGCTCATGATAAGGCGCATCTGATTCGCCACGCCCTGCAAAGCGGCATGTTTTCCTGAACCTGAAACGGGCGGGCCTGGCCCGCCTGAACCCTACTGTTCCCTGCGTTTCCCTTATAGAGGAATCATTATGAATAACGCGCAGACACATCTGAAAATGGGCTACGTCTGGACTATCTGTCTGGTCGCCGCCTGCGGTGGTTTACTCTTTGGCTATGACTGGGTGGTGATTGGCGGCGCAAAGCCGTTTTATGAAGCCTGGTTTTCCATTACCGACCCGGCGCAGTCCGGCTGGGCAATGAGCTCGGCGCTGGTGGGCTGCGTTTTCGGCGCATTAATCTCGGGATGGTGCGCCGATAAACTGGGGCGCAAGCTGCCCTTAATACTGTCCGCCGTGCTGTTCAGCGCCTCGGCGTGGGGGACGGCGGTAGCCAGCAGTTTCGACATGTTTGTGGTTTACCGCATTGTGGGCGGCGTGGGGATTGGTCTGGCATCCGCGCTCAGCCCGCTTTACATCGCGGAAGTCAGCCCGGCAGAAAAAAGAGGGCGCTTTGTTGCGATAAACCAGCTCACTATCGTGATTGGCGTGCTGGCCGCTCAGCTTATCAACCTGATGATTGCGGAACCCGTAGCGACGGGGGCGACGCAGCAGATGATTGTGGAGACCTGGAACGGGCAGATGGGCTGGCGCTGGATGTTCGGCGCGGAACTGGTGCCGGCGCTGGCGTTTCTGGTGCTGATGTTTTTTGTTCCTGAGTCGCCGCGCTGGCTCATGAAGGCCGGTAAGCCGGATCGCGCCCGGGCCGCGCTGGAGCGCATTGGCTCCGCCGACTATGCCGACAGGATATTACACGACATCGCGCACACGCTGGAAAAAGATAACCATAAAATCTCCTACGGCGCGCTGCTGGCTCCGCAGGTTAAACCGATCGTTATCATTGGCATGGTCCTCGCCGTCTTCCAGCAGTGGTGCGGAATTAACGTCATCTTTAACTACGCGCAGGAGATTTTTGCCTCAGCGGGATTCGATATTAACAGTACGCTGAAATCGATCGTCGCAACGGGGATCGTCAACCTGGTGTTTACCCTCGCCGCGCTGCCGCTGGTGGATAAAATCGGCCGCCGTAAATTAATGCTGCTTGGTGCCTCAGGGTTGACGCTGATCTATGTTCTGATTGCCGCCGCCTATGGCATGGGCATCATGGGCTGGCCCGTTCTGCTGCTGGTGCTGGCGGCGATTGCTATTTATGCCTTGACCCTGGCGCCGGTTACCTGGGTACTGCTGGCGGAAATCTTCCCCAACCGCGTTCGCGGACTCGCGATGTCCTTAGGCACCCTGGCGCTGTGGATTGCCTGTTTCTTGTTAACCTACACTTTCCCGCTGCTTAATGCCGGACTGGGCGCGGCGGGCAGTTTCCTGCTGTATGGCGTCATTTGCGCTGCCGGCTACCTCTATATTCTGCGCAACGTGCCGGAAACGAAGGGGGTCACTCTCGAAGCCCTGGAAGAGCAGCTGGCGCAACGTCATGCGGGCGCTCAGGCGATGAAGCAGGAGCAGACGCGCTAATGGCGGAAGAGTGGATTCTGGAAAACGCGCATCTGCGAATGCGCGTCGCTTCTCTGGGCGGCAAAGTGCAAAGTTTATACTCGCGGCGCTATCAGGCGCCGGTGCTGTATGAAAACCCCGCCGGCGGCATGTTTCCGATGCTGCCGCTGGCCAATCGCGTCGCCGGGAACCGCTTTATTTTTCAGGGTCGTGAGATAGTTCTGCCTCGCCACCACGCCGACGCGCATTTTTTTCTCCACGGCGACGGTTGGCTGCAGCGCTGGGATATGATTGCGCGCGGCGGCGACTATTGCGTGTTACAGCTGCGTCGGCAGCATGCCTGCGGTTTCGATTACCTGGCGCAGATCCGCTACCAGCTGCTGCGTAACCAGCTGGTGGCTGCGCTGACGCTTACCCACTGCGGTAGCACGCCCATCCCCTATGGCTGCGGTTTTCATCCGTTTTTTCCTTTTTATAAGCGCGGTACGGTGCAGTTTGCAGCCGCCGGCTACTGGCCGGAAGGGGAGCAGCATCTTCCTCTCGGCTGGCAAGGCCAGTTGCCCGGCTACGCCGATTTCAGCCACGCGCAGTACGGTGAGGATCGCTGGCTGAACGTGGGCTATTCCGGCTGGAGCGGGCGGGCGAGGGTGAGTAGTGATGTGATGGATATCACAATTCTTTCGCAAACTCCGTGGTTGATGCTTTTCAGAATGCAGGGCGAGCCGTTCATTTGCCTCGAGCCGCAAAGTCATCCGGTAAACGCCCATAACATGGACGGACAGCCGGGGTTGCGGGTTTTAGGCGCCGGAGATACGCTGAGTTTTTCGCTGAAAATAGACGTACAGGGGCGCGAATAGCGCCATATTTGGGGCGAGGGTATCTTGCACCCGCCCCGCTTTATCGCCAGACTGTCGCCTCCATTCGGGAGGGAATCATGGTCTTACACTCCACGCGCTGGCTGGCGCTTAGTTACTTCACCTATTTTTTTAGCTACGGCATCTTCCTGCCTTTCTGGAGCGTCTGGCTTTCCGGACTTGGCCTGACGCCGGAAACCATCGGCATGCTGCTCGGCGCCGGGCTGGTGTCGCGCTTTCTTGGCAGCCTGCTGATCGCGCCGCGGGTCAGCGACCCGTCCCGTCTTATCTCTTCTCTGCGCATTCTGGCGCTGCTGACGCTGCTCTTTGCGCTCGCATTTTGGATCGGCCACCAGGTTGCCTGGCTGATGGTGATTATCGTCGGCTTTAACCTCTTTTTCTCGCCGCTGGTGCCGCTGACCGACGCGCTGGCGAATACCTGGCAAAAGCAGATCACCATGGACTACGGGCGCGTGCGCCTGTGGGGGTCGATAGCTTTCGTCATTGGCTCGGCGCTGACCGGGAAGCTGGTCAGCCTGTATGACTACCGGATGATACTGGTGATGCTCAGCGTCGGTATTGCCTCCATGCTGCTCGGCATGCTGCTGAAGCCGTCGGTGCAGCCGCAGGGCGAATCCCGCCAGCAGGAAGCGGCCGGCCTGGCGGCCTGGCTTACGCTGGTGCGGCAAAGCTGGCGCTTCCTCGCCTGCGTCTGTTTGCTGCAGGGCGCGCACGCCGCCTACTACGGATTTAGCGCTATCTACTGGCAGGAAGCGGGGTATTCCGCCTCCGCCGTGGGCTACCTGTGGTCGCTTGGCGTCGTGGCGGAAGTGGTGATTTTCGCGCTGAGCAAAAAAGTCTTCCGCCGCTTTAGCGCCCGCGATCTGCTGCTGCTGTCCGCGGTATGCGGGCTAATTCGCTGGACGTTGATGGGCTGGACGACGGCGCTACCCTGGCTTATCGTCGCGCAGATCCTCCACTGCGGCACCTTTACGGTGTGCCATCTGGCGGCGATGCGCTACATTGCGGCGCGTCAGGGCAGCGAAGTGATCCGCCTGCAGGCGGTCTACTCCGCCGTCGCGATGGGCGGCAGCATTGCGGTGATGACGGTCTTTGCCGGTTTCCTCTACCAGCATCTGCACCAGGGCGTTTTCTGGGTGATGGCGCTGGTGGCCTTACCGGCGCTGGTGGTGCGGCCAAAAGCGGTGGCTTAGGCCTCCAGCATTTTGCAAATCTGCTGCTGCTGATGATCGCTGAACGTCTCTTCGGCGTGAAACAGCGGCGGCGAAAACAGCGGCAGCGCCGTGGCATAGGGAGTGACGATCAGCGTCACTTCCTTCGGTGCGCCCTCTTTCTGAAAGGTGCTCACGCTCAAATACTTTATATTGAGCGGCAGCAGGGTTAACTCGCGCAGCTGCTGCTCCAGCGACTGCTCAAGGTCCGGGTTATCATCGGTCAGCAGAACCACCTGTTTCTCCTGCAGATCGCTTTTTTGCATCAGCCAGGCGCCGAAGATCACCGCGATTAAACTGACTTCCTCCTGGCTAAAGCGTACCTGCCAGCTGGCTTCGAACTCTGCCAGCGCAGCCTGCGTTGTGCGCATCAAGCGGGGATAAAGACGGCCTATCTCCTCCGGCAGCGCGTTATCGATACCGATAGCGAAAACGCTGCGGTGTAGCGCCTGCGAAAGGTGAATATAGAGCTGATCGCTCAGCCCCTGCTCATCGCTAAACGGACGGCCCGCCAGGTTCTGAAAGCGGTGAATCAGCCCGGAAATGGCCAGATGCAGACGGCGATCGTGCTGATGACCATCCCGGATAGGATCGGGGGTTTTCAACAGCATAAACAGCAGGGCCAGAAACAGCTGTTCTCCGGCATGGGGCGTTGCCGCAACCCGCCGCTGCCAGTGGCGGACAATCTCCTCGGCGAGGGAGAACTCGGCGGCGGCTTGCGCCCAGCGCTGCTGCTCGTGGGTGAAAGTGGGGCTCTGTCCAAGGTGGTGCTGCAGCAAACAATACTGTAAATAAAGACGCAGAAAATGCACGTCGCGGCAGTCAAACTGCCGGTTCAGGGCGCGCGAGCAGCGGTTGACCAATGCCTGAAGATTGGTGTCGTCATACAGCGTGCGTGCGATACCCTGCTGTTTAAGCTGCGTTTTCAAAGCCGGGGTAAAATGGTGGCTGACAAAATGCGGGCACAGGCGCAGCCCGCGGCGCAGGCCGTGCAGCAGGCATAAGCGTTGATCGAGCGCGGCGCCTTCCATCCGATAGCTGCCGTCCGCTTGTGAAGCAAGGGTCAAGCGGTGATAACGCTGAATCTCGCGTCCCGTCTCCGCAATGTCCTGCCGGGCGGTATCCTCATCAACCTGGGTGAGGTTACCCAGCCATTCGGGCGTCACGGACTGCCCGGGCAGATAAAACATCAGGAGCACCTGGCTACGGCGCTGTGGACTGGAAAGCACAGATGGTGGTTCAATCACTGTCATCATCCGGTTAGTTCCAGTTAGGGTTTTCGTTAAGAGTAGTTAATGTATTGAGGGTGAACAGGGCATTTCCGGGTCTTTACATCAGGATTGCTGGCGGGGTTCACAGAATTTTTCACGCGAGGAACAGATGAAGAGAGTGAAACAATGCGTCAGCGTAGCGTTTTTCATGTTTTTATCGCTATCTGCGGCGGCGCATCCGCACAGTTTCATCAGTTTGCAAACGGAGGCCGTGGCGGAAAATGGGCTGCTCACCGGCTTTAAAATGCGCTGGACGATGGATGAAATCACCTCCGCCGATCTGCTCTATGATGCGGGCAACGCTAAACCCGGTAGCGAAATCTGGAAAAAGTTGGCGGCGGAAGTGATGGCGAACGTGCTGGGCCAGCACTATTTCAGCGAGCTATGGCACAACGGCCAGCGGGTGAAGTTTGATAATCGGCCCGCTGGTTATGGCCTTGAACGCAGCGGTCATCAGGCGGTGCTCACCTTTACCCTGCCGCTGGCGAAGCCGCAGCCTCTGGCCGGGCAAACCTTCACCTTTTCCACCTACGACCCGACCTATTATGTTGATATGTATTACGACAAAGACGCAGACTTCACACTACCGACGGCGATGAAGACAAGCTGCACGGCAAAAGTGATGACGCCGAAGCCTAACGAAAAAATGTTGTCCTACGCGCAGTCGCTGGATAAAGCGGATGCGCCGCCGGAGGATATGGAACTGGGGAATTACTTCGCGCAAAAGGTGACGCTGCAATGTCAGTGATTTTTGCTCAAACCGGCCGTTCGCCGCGCTGGCGTCAGCTGTGGCCGCTGGCGCTGTTTCTGCTGCTGGCAGCCGGAGCTGGCTTCTGGCTATGGCGGGCCTGGCCGCAGGTGCTGCTGCAAAGCGCGGTCTGGCAGCGCGCGCTGAATGTCGAACTGAGTCGGCTTCTGCAGGCGGTTGCGGAGAATCCTGCCGCCGCCGGGCTGTCGCTGCTGGGGTTTAGCTTCGCCTACGGCATCCTGCATGCGCTGGGGCCGGGGCACGGCAAGGTGGTCATAACCACCTGGCTGGCAACCCATCCGTCGAAGCTGAAATCGAGCATCGGCCTGACGCTGGCCGCTTCGTTGCTGCAGGGGCTGGTAGCTATCGCCTTAGTGGTGGTGGTACTGACGCTGCTGCGGCTGCCGGCAAGACAGCTGCATCTGAGCAGCTTCTGGCTGGAAAAGGGAAGCTATCTGCTGGTCGGCGCGCTGGGCCTTTTGCTGTGCTGGCGGGCGCTGAAAAAGCTGCGGATGCTGCTGCGCCGACCGACATTCACCGCCTTCACCGCGCATCACGTTCATCACGCCAGCTGCGGCTGCGGGCACCAGCATTTGCCGGCGCCGGAACAGCTGCAAAGCGGAGATGACTGGCGGGCGCGGCTGGCTATCGTGCTGTCAATGGGGATGCGGCCCTGCTCCGGAGCCATTATGGTGCTGTTGTTCAGCAAGGTTATAGGCGTATTTGGCTGGGGCATGGCGGCCGCGATGGCGATGGCGGCGGGAACCTCGCTGACGATTAGCGCGCTGGCGCTGCTGGTTCATGGTTTCCGCCAGCTGGCGGTCAGGCTGAGCGCGAATCGGGCGCCGGCGCTGTGGAAGCAGATCGGTTGGGCAACGCTGGCGCTGGCCGGCGGCGTGATTTTACTGGCGGCGGCTATCGTGATGTGGAGTAGCGCGATGCCATCGGGCGGCGGCCTGCGGCCGTTTTAATGCGATAAAAAAAGGAAGCCGCGGCTTCCTTTTGGTTTTTCATGCGGTGAGAAATTAACGCTTCAGCGCTTCACTCAGATGCTCGCGCATATTGGCCAGCATCGCTTTAACGACGCGCGGGTTGCCTGCAACGATGTTGCCGGTCAGCAGGTAGTTATGGCCGCCGGTAAAGTCGCAGACGATAGCGCCTGCTTCACGGGCGATCAGCTCGCCTGCCGCGAAATCCCACGGTTTCAGCGCGATTTCAAAGTAACCGTCAACCCGGCCAGCGGCAACGTAGGCCAGATCCAGGGCAGCGGAACCGGTGCGGCGGAAATCCGCGCATTCGGTGAACATGTTGCCGAGGATGTTCATGTAAGAGGTCGCGTGCTGTTTTGCTTTGAACGGGAAGCCGGTGGCGATGATCGTGCCATCCAGATCGCGAGCGCTGCTGCCGCGCAGGCGGTAGCCGTTCAGCTGCGCGCCCTGACCGCGGGTCGCGGTGAACAGTTCGTTACGCATCGGATCGTAAACCACGGCCACTTCAGTACGGCCTTTAATGCGAACGGCAATGGAGACGGAGAAGTGCGGCAGACGTTTGACGAAGTTGGTGGTGCCATCCAGTGGATCGATAACCCATTGAACATCCTGATCTTCACCAGCGTGCTCACCGCTTTCTTCGGTGATGATGGTGTGCTGCGGGTAAGATTTGCGAATGGTTTCGATAATCATCGCCTCGGCGGCTTTATCGACGTTGGTCACAAAATCATTGCTGCCTTTCTGGCTGGTTTCTACGGAGTCAGGGGTTTCGTAGTGCTTGGCAATTAAATTACCCGCCTTGCGCGCTGCGCGCACGGCGATGTTCAGCATCGGATGCATCGGTATCTCTCACTGGATGTTAAAGAACGGGAAAAAACGGCGCATATAGTAACAGTGAAATCTCCTTATGTCTTCGTTTTATGATAGCATGCACGAATAATCTTTAGCCGAAGAACCATAATGCTGCAAAATATTCGAATCGTACTGGTAGAAACCTCACACACCGGCAATATGGGCTCCGTCGCCCGCGCAATGAAAACCATGGGGTTAACCAACCTGTGGCTGGTCAATCCTCTGGTCAAACCCGATTCTCAGGCCATCGCTCTGGCGGCCGGGGCCAGCGACGTCATTGGCAATGCCCACATCGTTGATACCCTTGATGAAGCGCTGGCGGGCTGTAGCCTCGTCGTGGGGACCAGCGCGCGCTCCCGTACGCTGCCGTGGCCGATGCTCGACCCGCGTGAATGCGGCCTGAAAAGCGTTGCCGAAGCGCAGCATGCGCCGATCGCGCTGGTATTTGGCCGCGAACGCGTCGGCCTGACTAACGAAGAGCTGCAGAAGTGTCACTACCATGTGGCAATCGCTGCCAACCCGGAATACAGCTCGCTGAACCTGGCGATGGCGGTGCAGGTTATCTCCTATGAAGTGCGTATGGCCTGGCTGGCGGCGCAGGAGCAAAATGAACCTGTCGTCGAGCATGAAGAAACCCCGTATCCGCTGGTGGATGATTTAGAGCGTTTCTACGGTCATCTGGAGCAGACGCTGCTGGCAACCGGGTTTATCCGCGCCAGCCACCCGGGCCAGGTGATGAATAAGCTGCGCCGTTTGTTTACCCGCGCCCGCCCGGAAAGCCAGGAGCTGAACATCTTGCGCGGCATGCTGGCGTCAATTGAGCAGCAGCAGAAAAATAAAGAGTAATAGTGCACGCCGTTGCCCGGCGGCGCGGTACTGCGGGTTCCCTCTCTCCTTGTGGGAGAAGGCCGGGGCGAGGGCACCAGGCCGCGCTGAAGTGAAACGGCACGGAAAGCCAAATACCTGACTAAAACAGTCAAGTAAATAGTTGACCAATTTACTCGGGAATGTCAGACTTGCCCTTGCTATGCAATACCCATATTAATAAAAAGCCCGGGCAGGGGCGAGTTTGAGGTTAAGTAAGACATGAGACTGACATCTAAAGGGCGTTATGCCGTGACCGCGATGCTTGACGTTGCGCTCAACTCTGAATCGGGTCCGGTTCCGTTGGCTGATATTTCAGAACGTCAGGGAATTTCGCTTTCCTATCTGGAACAGCTGTTCTCTCGCCTGCGCAAAAATGGCCTGGTTTCCAGCGTCCGTGGTCCAGGCGGCGGTTATCTGTTAGGTAAAGAAGCGGGTAGCATCGCGGTTGGCGAAGTTATCAGCGCAGTGGACGAATCCGTTGACGCCACCCGTTGTCAGGGTAAAGGCGGCTGCCAGGGCGGCGATAAGTGTCTGACTCACGCGCTGTGGCGCGATCTGAGCGAGCGACTGACCGGTTTTCTGAATAACATCACGCTGGGCGAACTGGTGAATAACCAGGAAATCCTTGATGTCTCCGGCCGTCAGCACAACCATGAATCCCAGCGTAGCACCCGCGCTCAGGACGCCATCGACGTCAAACTGCGCGCGTAGTTCTCGTTCAGTTTCATCTTGCAGCTATCGGCTGCAAGCTGAAACGAGCTGAGTAAAAAAGATAAAAAAGATTTTCGAATCAGGCCAGGATGTTCCGACATCCTGTGTACTCGGTCGTACATCCAGCCGGTTGCCTGATTCCTTGCATTGAAGCGATGTACGGAGTTTATAGAGCAATGAAATTACCGATCTATCTCGATTACTCCGCAACCACGCCGGTGGACCCGCGTGTTGCCGAGAAAATGATGCAGTTCCTGACCCTGGACGGGACCTTTGGTAACCCGGCCTCGCGTTCACACCGTTTTGGCTGGCAGGCTGAAGAGGCGGTAGATATCGCCCGTAATCAGATTGCCGAGCTGGTCGGCGCTGACCCGCGCGAAATCGTTTTTACTTCCGGCGCGACGGAATCCGACAACCTGGCGATTAAAGGTGCAGCCAACTTTTATCAGAAAAAAGGCAAGCACATCATCACCAGCAAAACCGAACATAAAGCCGTGCTGGACACCTGCCGTCAGCTGGAGCGCGAAGGGTTTGAAGTGACCTACCTCGCCCCGCAGCGTAACGGCATTATCGATTTAAAAGAGCTGGAAGCCGCGATGCGTGATGACACCATCCTTGTTTCCATTATGCACGTGAATAACGAAATCGGCGTGGTGCAGGATATCGCTACCATCGGCGAGATGTGCCGCGCCCGCGGTATCATTTACCACGTTGACGCGACCCAGAGCGTGGGCAAACTGCCTATCGATCTGAGCCAGCTGAAAGTTGATCTGATGTCCTTCTCCGGCCACAAAATCTATGGCCCGAAAGGCATCGGCGCGCTGTACGTGCGTCGTAAACCGCGTATTCGTATCGAAGCGCAGATGCACGGCGGCGGTCACGAGCGCGGCATGCGCTCCGGGACGCTGCCTGTCCACCAGATCGTCGGTATGGGTGAAGCTTACCGTATCGCGAAAGAAGAGATGGAAAGCGAAATGGCCCGCCTGCGCGGCCTGCGTAACCGTCTGTGGGATGGCGTAAAAGATATGGAAGAGGTCTACCTGAACGGCGATCTCGAGCAGGGCGCGCCGAACATTCTCAACGTCAGCTTTAACTACGTTGAAGGCGAGTCGCTGATTATGGCGCTGAAAGACCTGGCGGTCTCTTCCGGTTCCGCCTGTACTTCCGCAAGCCTCGAGCCGTCCTACGTGCTGCGCGCGCTGGGGATGACCGACGAGCTGGCGCATAGCTCTATTCGTTTCTCTTTAGGTCGTTTTACTACCGAAGAAGAGATTGACTACACCATCAATCTGGTTCGCAACTCCATTGGTCGTCTGCGCGAACTTTCTCCGCTGTGGGAAATGTTCAAGCAGGGCGTGGATCTGAACAGCATTGAATGGTCACATCACTAATTCGGCACCAATAAGGAGAATTCATCATGGCTTACAGCGAAAAAGTTATCGATCATTACGAGAATCCGCGCAACGTCGGCTCTTTCGACAATAGCGACGAAAACGTCGGCAGCGGCATGGTTGGCGCACCGGCGTGCGGCGACGTGATGAAGTTGCAGATTAAAGTCAACAATGAAGGTATCATTGAAGACGCGCGTTTCAAGACCTACGGCTGCGGTTCCGCTATTGCTTCCAGCTCCCTGGTGACCGAGTGGGTGAAAGGGAAATCGCTGGACGAAGCTCAGGCGATCAAAAACACCGATATCGCAGACGAGCTTGAGCTGCCGCCGGTGAAAATTCACTGCTCTATTCTGGCGGAAGACGCGATTAAAGCCGCGATTGCGGATTACAAAAGCAAACGTGAAGCAAAATAATTAAGAGTTGAGGTTTGTTATGTCGATTACTTTAAGCGACAGTGCAGCAGCGCGAGTCAACACCTTTCTGGCCAACCGCGGTAAAGGGTTTGGTCTGCGCCTGGGAGTCAGAACTTCCGGCTGCTCGGGTATGGCTTATGTACTGGAGTTTGTTGACGAGCCGGCGGCAGAAGACACCGTGTTTGAAGACAAAGGCGTGAAGGTCGTGATCGACGGCAAAAGTTTGCAGTTCCTCGACGGCACGCAGCTGGACTTCGTCAAAGAAGGTCTTAACGAAGGGTTTAAGTTCACCAACCCGAACGTGAAAGACGAGTGCGGCTGCGGCGAAAGCTTTAACGTGTAATTGCAATGTAATCTAAACCCCACTGCGGACGTCCGTAAGTGGGGTTTGCTTTATCTCGTTAACCCTGAGGTTGCTATGGACTATTTTACCCTCTTCGGGTTACCGGCCAGCTATACCCTTTCGTTAGAACCCCTGGCTGCCCGGTACCAGGAGCTACAGCGCCAGTATCATCCCGATAAGTTCGCCAGCGGCAGCGCGGCCGAACAGCTCGCCGCGGTGCAGCAGTCCGCCACCATTAATCAGGCGTGGCAAACCCTTCGCCATCCGCTGACCCGCGCCGAATATCTCCTTTCACTTCACGGTTTCGATCTCGCCAGCGAGCAGCATACCGTGCGCGATACCGCGTTCCTGATGGAACAGCTGGAACTGCGCGAAGAGCTCGATGAGATAGGCAAGGCGAAAGATGAAGCGCGGCTGGAAAGCTTTATCAAGCGGGTCAAAGCGCAATTTGATACCCGGCATCAGCTGATGGTTGAACAACTGAATAACGAGACGTGGGAGGCGGCGGCGGATACCGTGCGCAAGCTGCGTTTTCTCGATAAACTGCGAAGCAGTGCGGAACAACTCGAAGAAAAACTGCTCGATTTTTAATTTTCGGAAGCAATTATGGCCTTATTACAAATTAGTGAGCCCGGACTGAGCGCCGCGCCGCACCAGCGACGTCTGGCGGCGGGTATCGACCTGGGCACCACCAATTCACTGGTGGCTACCGTGCGTAGCGGCCAGGCCGAAACTCTGCCCGACCATCAGGGGCGCTATTTGCTGCCGTCGGTGGTGAACTATCAGGCTTCGGGTTTGACGGTGGGCTATGACGCGCGACAAAACGCCGCTCTGGATCCGGTCAACACCATCAGCTCCGTCAAACGCATGATGGGCCGCTCTCTGGCCGATATCGAGGCCCGCTACCCACATCTGCCTTATCAGCTGCAGGCCAGCGAAAACGGCCTGCCGATGATTCAGACTATGGGAGGTTTGCTCAATCCGATCCGCGTATCTGCCGACATTCTAAAAGCGCTGGCCGAACGCGCCACCGAGGCGCTGGCGGGCGAGCTCGACGGCGTGGTGATTACCGTGCCGGCCTACTTCGATGATGCTCAGCGTCAGGGAACCAAAGACGCGGCGCGTCTGGCGGGCCTGCACGTGCTGCGTCTGCTGAACGAGCCGACCGCGGCGGCGATAGCCTACGGCCTGGACTCCGGTCAGGAAGGGGTCATCGCGGTTTACGATCTCGGCGGCGGTACTTTTGATATCTCCGTGCTGCGCTTGAGCCGCGGCGTGTTTGAAGTCCTGGCCACCGGCGGCGATTCCGCGCTCGGCGGCGACGATTTCGATCATCTGCTGGCCGATTATCTGCGCGAGCAGGCTGGCCTGAGCGATCGCAGCGATAACCGCCTGCAGCGCGAGCTGCTCGACGCGGCGATCGCGGCGAAAATCGCCCTCAGCGATGCCGAGACGGCGCGAGTGAACGTCGGCGGCTGGCAGGGGGAGGTGACCCGTAGCCAGTTTAATGCGCTGATCGCCCCGCTGGTCAAACGCACCTTGCTGGCCTGCCGTCGCGCGTTGAAAGACGCCGGCGTTGAGGCGCAAGAGGTGCTGGAAGTGGTGATGGTGGGCGGCTCGACCCGCGTGCCGCTGGTGCGCGAACGCGTCGGCGAATTCTTTGGCCGTACGCCGCTGACCTCTATCGACCCGGATAAAGTCGTCGCCATCGGCGCGGCGATTCAGGCGGATATCCTGGTGGGCAATAAGCCGGACAGCGAGCTGCTGCTGCTTGATGTCATTCCGCTCTCTCTGGGGCTGGAAACCATGGGTGGCCTGGTGGAAAAGGTTATCCCGCGTAACACCACTATTCCGGTGGCGCGCGCGCAGGAGTTCACTACCTTCAAAGATGGTCAGACGGCGATGTCTATCCACGTTATGCAGGGCGAGCGCGAGCTGGTGCAGGACTGCCGCTCCCTGGCGCGTTTTGCGCTGCGCGGCATTCCGGCATTACCGGCGGGCGGGGCGCATATTCGCGTGACCTTCCAGGTGGATGCCGATGGCCTGCTGAGCGTGACGGCAATGGAGAAATCGACCGGCGTTGAGGCCTCTATCCAGGTGAAACCGTCCTACGGTCTGACCGATGGCGAGATCGCCAGCATGATTAAAGATTCGATGAGCTATGCCGAACAGGATGTCCAGGCGCGTATGCTGGCCGAGCAAAAAGTTGAAGCCGCGCGCGTACTGGAAAGTCTGGTCAGCGCGCTGGCCGCCGACGCCGCGCTGTTAAGCGCCGCAGAGCGTCAGGCTATCGATGACGCCGCGGAGCAAGTGCGCGCCGCAGCGGCAGGCGATGATGCCGATGCAATCAAAGAAGCGATTAAAAATATCGACACACAAACCCAGGAATTTGCCGCACGTCGTATGGATCAATCGGTCCGTATCGCGCTGAAAGGCCAATCCGTGGACGAGGTTTAAAATGCCAAAAATTGTTTTTCTGCCCCACCAGGACCTGTGTCCGGATGGCGTAGTTGTGGAAGCTGAGACCGGTGAGACCATTCTTGATGCAGCGCTGCGTAGCGGTATTGAGATTGAACACGCCTGCGAAAAATCCTGTGCCTGCACCACCTGCCACTGCATCGTGCGTGAAGGCTTTGACTCGCTGGCGGAAAGTACCGAAGATGAAGACGACATGCTGGATAAGGCCTGGGGGCTTGAGCCCGACAGCCGTCTGAGCTGCCAGGCGCGGGTGACTGACGAAGATTTGGTCATCGAAATTCCGCGTTACACCATCAACCACGCACGCGAGCATTAATATGGGACTGAAATGGACCGATAGTCGTGAAATCGGCGAAGCGCTGTACGACGCTTTCCCGGATCTCGACCCGAAAACCGTTCGCTTCACCGATCTGCATCAGTGGATTTGCGATCTGGAAGAGTTTGATGACGATCCGAACGCATCCAATGAAAAAATTCTTGAGGCGATTCTGCTAGTCTGGTTAGACGAAGCAGAATAATTTTCGCGTCATGATTTATCCGGTAGTTTAAACCGGATGAATCAACGAGCGAAAGAACTTTACGGGCTGCCATACGGCGGCCCGTTTGCTAAGAAGGATAATGATAATGACCGAAGCTATGAAAATTACGCTTACCGCTCAGCCAGCCGATGCGCGCTGGGGAGAAAAAGCATCTTACAGCATTAATAACGACGGCATCGCCCTGCATCTGAACGGCAAAGACGACCTCGGTTTGATTCAGCGCGCGGCGCGAAAAATTGACGGCATGAGCATCAAACATGTCGCGCTTGACGGCGAGGGCTGGGATACCGATCGCGCATGGGCGTTCTGGGCCGGCTATAAAGGCCCGAAAGGCAGCCGCAAAGTGGAGTGGCCGGCCCTCGACGATGCGCAGAAAAGCGAACTGGATAACCGCCTGACCATTATTGACTGGGTCCGCGACACCATCAACGCCCCGGCGGAAGAGCTGGGGCCGGAACAGCTGGCGCAGCGTGCGGTAGACCTGCTGTGCAGCGTGGCCTGCGATAACGTCTCTTATCGCATCACCAAGGGCGAAGATCTGCGCGAGCAGAACTACCTGGGCCTCCACACCGTCGGCCGCGGCTCCGAGCGTCCGCCGGTCCTGCTGGCGCTGGACTATAACCCAACCGGCGACAAAGAAGCCCCGGTGTACGCCTGCCTGGTCGGTAAAGGCATCACCTTTGACTCCGGCGGATACAGCATCAAGCAGAGCGCGTTTATGGACTCGATGAAGTCCGATATGGGCGGCGCGGCGACGGTAACCGGCGCGCTGGCGTTCGCCATCACGCGCGGCCTGAACAAGCGCGTGAAGCTGTATCTGTGCTGCGCCGATAACCTGATTAGCGGTAACGCCTTCAAACTGGGCGATATTATTCACTATCGCAACGGCAAAACCGTGGAAATCATGAACACCGATGCGGAAGGTCGCCTGGTACTGGCGGACGGTCTGATCGATGCTTCGGCGCAAAAGCCGGCGCTGATCATCGATGCCGCCACGCTGACCGGCGCGGCGAAAACCGCGCTTGGCAATGATTATCACGCGCTGTTCAGCTTTGACGATGCGCTGGCGAATCGCCTGCTGGCGAGCGCGCAGGCTGAAAACGAAGCTTTCTGGCGCCTGCCGCTGGCTGAGTTCCACCGCGGCCAGTTGCCGTCCAACTTTGCTGAACTGAACAATACCGGCAGCGCGGCCTATCCGGCCGGCGCCAGCACCGCGGCGGGCTTCCTGTCCCACTTCGTGGAGAATTATCATGAAGGCTGGCTGCATATCGACTGTTCGGCGACCTACCGCAAATCTGCGGTTGAGCAGTGGTCGGCCGGCGCGACCGGCCTCGGCGTGCGCACTATTGCTAATTTGCTGACCGCGGAATAACCCTTTCCCCTGACCCTCCCCCTGATGTTTCAGGGGGAGGTCACGTTCGGCTTTCTCCCGCTTCCTTCGTGGAGAGAGCCGGGGTGAGGGGATTTTCGTTGTGGAACTACTATGTCCGAAACTAAAAATGAGCTAGAAACCCTGCTGGAGAAGGCGGCTACCGAGCCAGGCCATCGTCCGGCGTTTTTCCGTACGCTGCTGGAAGCTACGGTGTGGGTACCCGGAGCCGCCGCTCAGGGCGAGCAGGTCGTTGAAGACAGCGTGCTGGATCTGCAGCACTGGGAAAAAGATGATGGCACATCGGTCATTCCTTTTTTCACCTCGCTGGAAGCGCTGCAGCAGGCCGTTGAGGACGAACAGTCTTTTGTGGTGATGCCGGTGCGCACGCTGTTCGCCATGACCCTCGGCGAAACGCTCTATCTCAATGCCAAACTCGCCACCGGCAAAGAGTTTGCGCCGCGTGAGATTAGCCATCTGCTGGGGGAAGAGGGCAGCCCGCTCAGCACCCAGACCGTGCTTGAAGGCGGAGAGTCGCTGCTGCTGTCTGAGGTTGCCGAGCCGCCCGCGCAGATGGTGGACTCGCTGACCGCGCTGTTTAAGACCCTGAAAACGGTGAAGCGCGCGTTTTTATGCTCTATCAAAGACAGCGCCGATGCGCCAGCCAACCTGCTGATTGGCATTGAAGCGGAAGGCGATATTGAGGAGGTTATTCAGGCGACCGGCAGCGTGGCGACCGATACGCTTCCCGGCGACGAGCCGATTGATATCTGTCAGGTAGTGGAGGGGGAAAAGGGGATTAGCCACTTTATGATCGCCCACATCACGCCGTTTTATGAAAAGCGCTGGGGCAGCTTCCTGCGCGACTTTAAGCACAATCGGATTATTTAACTCAACGGGGGCTCAGGCCCCCGTTGTTCTCTTTACTGCCTACTGCGCCGGTTCAATCGGCAAATCCGTCCGCGCGCCCCATTCGCTCCATGAGCCGTCGTACAGGCTAACGCCGTTAACGCCGAGGGTGGTGAGCGCCAGCACGACGACCGCCGCCGTTACGCCGGAGCCGCAGCTGGCAATAATCGGCCGTTCAAAATCGACGCCCTGACGCGCGAAGATCTCGTTGAGTTCATCGGTAGTTTTGAGTTCGCCGTTAATCACCAGCTCCGTCCACGGTACGTTTAGCGCGCCGGGAATATGCCCGCTGCGCAGTCCCGGTCGCGGCTCTGCCACCTGGCCATTAAAGCGTCCTGCCGGGCGCGCATCGACGATCTGCGCCGATCCTTCGTGGCTGACCAGCAGCACATCGGTCAGGCGCTTGATCGCCAGCGGATCGACGCGGCCGTCAAAATCACCTTCCGGCAGTTCGGGGAGGCCTTGCTCCAGCGGTAGCCCATCGCGGCGCCAGCCCTCCAGCCCACCGGCGACAATCGACACCTTTTCAACGCCGAACGTGCGCAGCATCCACCAGGCGCGCGGCGCGGAGAAGAGATTGCCTTCATCGTATACCACCAGATGCTTATCGCTGCTGACGCCAAGTTCGCGCATGGCGACGGCAAACGCCTCCGCGCGCGGCATCATGTGCGGCAGCGGGCTGGTGTGGTCAGAGAGGGCTTCGATATCGAAAAAGACGGCGCCGGGAATATGGCCTGCCTGATACTCAGCGTTAAGATCGCGCTCTTCCTGTCCCGGGGGGGCCATCCGCGCGTCGATAATCTGGATTTCAGGGTCATCAATATGCTCTGCCAGCCAGTCGGCAGCGACAAAAAACGAGGTAGACATGAGTGCCTCCGTGTCATCAACAATAGAGTGATTGTTGTTGTTTTTTGCGATATCGACAAGGCATTTTCAAGGAGAGGCGGCGGGAATGTGATATTCCCCCGAGCGGCGTCGGGGGAGAGTTGGCTTAAAACGCGTTTTGCTGCAGGTAGCGCCAGGCGTACTGCGCGTACAGTTCAGCGCCGCTTTTCATCACCTGCTCGTCGATATTAAAGCAGCCGTGATGGTGCGCGTAGTCGCTGCCTTTCTCTTTATTGCCCGAGCCGAGCAGCGCAAAGGCACCGGGGATATTTTGCATATAAAAACTAAAATCCTCTCCGCCGGTGGTCGGTTTTTCATTGAAAAGGACGCCATCGCCGAACGCGTTGCGGATAACCGACTGCGCCAGCAGCGCGCTGCGCTCTTCGTTGATCACCGGTAGCGTACCGTAGCAGTAGTCAACCTGAGCGGTCGCCCCATATACCGCGGCGGTATGCTCGGCATAGCGGGTAATGGCCGTTTCCAGGCGCTGGCGCGCTTCCAGGCTGAAGCAGCGCACGGTACCGTCAAGAACGGCGTTCTCGGCAATGACGTTAAAGCGCGTGCCGACATCCATTTTGCCGATGGTGACTACCGCGGACTCAAGCGGGGAGGTTTCTCGCGCCACAATAGCCTGCAGATTCATCACGAAAGCGGAAGCGACCACCGCCGCATCGACGCAGGCCTCCGGCATCGAACCGTGGCCGCCGCGGCCGCGGAAGGTCACTTTCAGCAAATCGGCTGAGGCAAAGGAGGAACCGACGTTGCAGGAGATTTTGCCGGACGGCGTGCCGGACCAGATATGCATCCCGAAAACGTTATCCACGTTATCGATAGCCCCCTGCTGAATCATCGCCTTCGCCCCCTCGGCAATCTCTTCCGCAGGCTGAAAGATCAGCCGGACGTTGCCCGCCAGCTGCTCGCGGACGTCATATAACGCACGGGCGGCGGTCAGCAGCATGGCGGTATGGGCGTCATGGCCGCAGGCGTGCATTTTCCCGGGGGTTTGTGATTTATAGTCGAGCGGATCGTTCAGCTCCACCACCGGTAACGCATCCATATCGGCGCGCAGAGCCACGGTTTTACCCGGCTGGCCGCCGGTGATGTCGGCGATGATTCCGGTAGGATGCGTCCGGCGGTAAGGGATGCCGATGGCCTCCAGTCCGGCGGCGACGCGATCCGTGGTGCGCTTCTCCTCCCAGGGAAGTTCCGGATGGGCGTGCAGGTCGCGACGAAAAGCGATCATCGCCTGTTCTTCTCTGGCGATAATCGCGGTGATGTCAGGGTTAATCATCAATGGCTCCATCATTTGCTAAAAATTCAACGCGATCAGCCGACAGCGGGGGTCAGATAGCCGACCAGAATTCCGGCTAACACCACCGACACCATGGTGACGGAGACGAATCCGCCGACCAGCATCGGGCCCAGCATATGGTGGGTCAGCATCTGGCGCTCTTTTTCATCGTGGGTGAGGGCGTTGATGGCCTCGTTGGTAATAATATAGTCGGCGGGGAAACCGTACAGCGCGGTCAATGAGATGGCGAAAGCCATCGGGCCGCTGACGCCAAGCAGTTTCCCGACCAGCCAGGAGACAACAAACATCCCGATCGCCGCCGTGGCGATTAACACCACCATCGGGAAAAGCAGGCGCAGCAGCATCTCCGGCGTGGCTTTGTTTAAGGTATCAAAGATAAATAGCATCAATGCCATAATAGCGAAGCCAAAGCCGTTCGCCTTATGCAGCATATGCTTTTCAAGAAAGCCTAACGAGGTAAACACCACGCCAAAAAACAGGCACAGTACGAAGGGGCTGATATTCACTATCGGCTTCGCGAGGTCGGCGACAAGCCAGGCCAGACAGCCGACCAGCGCCAGCCGCAGGAATTTAAAGTAGTTGCTGTTGTAGCTAACGGGGATTTTACTGAACAGGCGCGGCATTTTCTCCTCGCCAACGGTGAGCATCGCGTGCTCATCGGCGATGTCATCGGGTCGGTGCTCGCCGCTGCGGTAGCGGGCAAGCAGCGTTTTACCTTCGCGCTGCAGCATGATGGCGGTGAGCGGATATCCGGCAAACCCCTGCATTACGTAAATCAAAATGGCAAAAACCGACAGGTCGACCAGTCCGGCGCTGCTCGCGCCCTGCGACATAATCAGCGATGAGACGATACCGCCGACCAGCGGAGGAATGGTGACCAGAGCGGTGTTGCGGTCGAACAGCGCCAGGCTCACCGCAAAGACCGCCGCCGCGATCCCGGCAATGCCGGCGAGGGAGATGACTACGGTCTTCCACTGCTGCGCCAGCTCTTTTAGCGACAGCAGGGTGCCCATATTGGTGATTAACAGATACATCAGCATTATGGCAACCGGCGTGCCGATTCCGGCCCGGCTGATAATATCTGCCGGGAAAAATGTCCAGTACCCGATTAAAAACAGGACCGCACAGACAAATACGGAGGGAATCCAGGCTTTTGTGCGGGTTGAAACAACGTCGCCGATATAAAGAATTAAAATAATAATCGACAGTGCGACCATCTGAGACATAAATAACTTCCATATTATTAATCCCATATATATTTATATGAGATGGGTTGATGTTGTGTTATCTGGTAAACGCTGGAACGTATAGTCAATATCATCGCCGGCGTAATAATTTATATTTTAAAGGCAATGATATCCCGAACAATAAATAGAAAGCGCGCGCCTTGTCAATTTATATGGGCGGAGAGAGTGGGATTTCAGAATAAAAAGTATTGATAGCTGAGGATATTAAAAGTTGATATAAGAAAAATCGTAGCGCGGTATATCCGTTAAATTAATCCACTCCAGCTATCCGTGATCCCTACCAATATTGCTTGCTAGCGCGCTATTGGTAATTCTGCCGCTAACGCATAATAATGTGTTCACTGAAATTATCTGGCCTGCGGGCCGAGGGGTTAGAAGGATGAAACCATTTCGTTTGGCGGCGCTATCTCTGGCGCTACTTACCGCGCTATCGTTGACCGCCTGTGACGACAGCGGCAAACCGCAGGCGGTCGCGTCGGCGCCATCCGCGGCGGCAGATAGCGCGCCCGCGAAGCCGGACAGCGCCCAGCTGGCGGCGCTGGCTGAAAAAAGCAAAGGCAAAGCGTTAACGCTGCTGGATGCTTCTGAAGTTCAGCTCGACGGCGCGTCGACGCTGGTGCTGACCTTCTCTATTCCTCTGCAGCCGGATCAGGATTTCTCCCGCAGCGTGCATCTGGTCGACAAAAAAAGCGGCAAAGTCGATGGGGCATGGGAGCTGGCGCCCAATCTTAAAGAGCTGCGTCTACGCCATCTTGAGCCAAAACGCGAGCTGATCGTTTCGCTCGACCCCACCCTGACCGCGCTGAATAAAGCGACCTTAGACAGCAGCGTTGAAAAAACCATTACCACCCGCGATATCGCCCCGAGCATCGGCTTTGCCAGCCGCGGCTCGCTGCTGCCGGGGAAAGTGGTGGCCGGACTGCCGGTGATGGCGCTGAATGTCGATAACATCGACGTCAATTTTTTCCGCATCAAACCTGAATCGCTCTCCGCCTTCGTCAGCCAATGGGAATACCGCAATTCGCTGAGCAACTGGGAGTCGGACGAGCTGCTGAAGATGGCCGATCTGGTCTACACCGGCCGTTTTGACCTTAACCCGGCGCGCAATACGCGCGAAAAACTGCTGCTGCCGCTGGCGGATATCAAGCCGTTGCAGGAGCCGGGCGTCTATATCGCGGTGATGAACCAGGCGGGCCGCTACAGCTATAGCAACGCCGCGACGCTGTTCACCCTCAGCGATATCGGCGTATCCGCGCACCGCTACCACAACCGGCTGGATGTCTTTACCCAGAGCCTGGAAAACGGCGCGGCGCAGTCCGGTATCGATGTGCAGCTGCTGAACGCCAAAGGGCAAACCCTGGCGCAGGCGAAGAGCGACGCTCAGGGGCACGTGACGCTGCAAACGGACAAAGAAGCGGCGCTGCTGCTGGCGCGTAAGGACGGGCAAACCACTCTGCTGGATCTCAAGCTCCCGGCGCTGGACCTGGCTGAATTTTCCATCGCCGGCGCGCCGGGCTTCAGCAAGCAGCTATTTATGTTTGGCCCACGGGATCTCTATCGTCCGGGCGAAACGGTTATTCTCAACGCGCTACTGCGCGATAGTGACGGTAAACCGCTCCCCGAGCAGCCGGTGAAGCTGGAAGTCGTGCAGCCGGATGGGCAGGTTATTCGTTCGACGGTCAGCAAACCGGTTAACGGCCTGTATCAGTTGACTTATCCGCTCGATAGCGGCGCGGCGACCGGGATGTGGCACATTCGCGCCAGCACCGGCGACAACCAGCCGCGCGAGTGGGATTTTCACGTTGAAGATTTTATGCCTGAGCGCATGGCGCTGAATCTCACGCCGCAAAATGCCCCGGTTTCGCCGGCTGCGGATGTCAGCTTTGCCGTGAGCGGGGCGTATCTGTACGGCGCGCCGGCCAGCGGCAACTCGCTGCAGGGTAAACTGTTCCTGCGTCCGCTGCGCGATGCGGTGCCTGCGCTGCCGGGCTTCCAGTTTGGCGACATTGCCGAAGAGAACCTTTCCCGCAGCCTGGATGAAGTGCAGACCACCCTGGACGATCGCGGACATGCGGAAGTCATCGCCGCCAGCCAGTGGCAGGAGAGCCGCTCGCCGCTGCAGGTGATCCTGCAGGCCAGCCTGCTGGAGTCCGGTGGCAGACCGGTCACGCGCACCGTCAGGCAGCCGATCTGGCCGGCCGAAACGCTGCCGGGTATCCGACCGGAATTTGCCCTGAAAGAGGTTTACGACTATCGCACCGACAGCACTATCAAGCAGCCGGTGGTGGATGAAAACGGCACCGCCGCGTTTGAGATTGTGTATGCCGACGCTAAGGGTGAGAAGAAAGCGGTCTCCGGGCTGCAGGTTCGGTTGATTCGCGAACGCCGCGATTACTACTGGAACTGGTCCGAGAGCGAAGGCTGGCAGTCGCAGTTCGATCAAAAAGATCTTCAGGAAGGCGAGGAGTCGCTGGATATTTCAGCCGGACAAACGGCGAAAGTGAGCTTCCCGGTCGAGTGGGGTTCTTATCGCCTGGAAGTTAAAGGGCCGGATGATGCGGTCAGCAGCGTGCGCTTCTGGGCCGGATACAGCTGGCAGGATAACAGCGATGGCCTGGGGGCGGCGCGTCCGGACCGCGTCACCATGAAGCTGGACAAACCGGCCTATAAACCGGGCGATACGATCAAGCTGCATATCGCCGCTCCGGCAGCCGGTAAAGGCTACGCGCTGGTGGAATCAAGCGAAGGGCCGCTGTGGTGGCAGGAGATTGACGTCCCGGCGGAAGGGATGGAGTTATCGATCCCGGTGGATAAAGCGTGGAATCGTCACGACCTCTACCTCAGCACCCTGGTGATTCGTCCGGGGGATAAATCCCAGTCCGCGACGCCAAAACGGGCGGTGGGTCTGCTGCATCTGCCGCTTGGCGATGAAAATCGCCGTCTGAACCTGACGCTGGAAGCGCCGGATAAAATGCGCCCCAACCAGCCGCTGAAGGTCAACGTTAAGGCCAGCGTCAAAGAAGGCGAGACGCCGAAACAGGTTAACGTGCTGCTCTCCGCCGTCGATAGCGGCGTACTCAATATCACCGACTATGCAACGCCGGATCCGTGGAACGCCTTCTTTGGCCAGAAACGCTACGGCGCCGATATTTACGATATCTATGGTCAGGTGATCGAAGGGCAGGGGAGACTCGCCAGCCTGCGCTTCGGCGGCGACGGTGATGAACTCAAACGCGGCGGCAAACCGCCGGTTAATCACGTGACGATTATCGCTCAGCAGGCGCAGCCGGTGGTGCTGGATGAGAAAGGCGAAGGGACGGTGACTTTGCCGATTGGCGACTTTAACGGCGAACTGCGGGTTATGGCCCAGGCGTGGACCGCTGAGGATTTTGGCAGCAGCGAAGGAAAAACGATCGTGGCGGCGCCGGTTATTGCCGAGCTGAATATGCCGCGCTTCCTCGCCAGCGGAGATACCACTCGCCTGGCGCTGGATCTCAGCAATCTGACCGATAAGCCGCAGACCCTCAACGTTGCGCTGGCCGCCAGCGGTCTGCTGCAGCTTGAAGGGGGAGAAATACCGCCGGTGCATCTGGCTCCCGGCGCGCGCACCACCCTGTTTGTGCCGGTTCGCGCGCAGCAAGGCTTTGGCGATGGTCAGGTAAATGCCACCATCAGCGGCCTGAACCTGCCGGGTGAAACCTTCGCGCCGATGCAGAAGCAGTGGCAGCTGGGCGTGCGTCCGGCTTTCCCGGCGCAAACCGTGAATTCCGGCGCTGTCCTCCAGCCGGGTGAAAGCTGGCAGGCTCCGGCGGCGCAAAGCGAGGGCTTCTCGCCGGCCACGTTGCAGGGGCAGCTGGTGTTCAGCGGTAAGCCGCCGCTGAACCTGGCGCGCTATATACGCGACCTGAAAGCCTATCCTTACGGCTGCCTGGAGCAGACCACCAGCGGGCTGTTCCCGTCGCTCTATACCAACGCCGCCCAGCTTAAAGCCCTGGGGATCGGCGGCGATAGTGATGAAAAGCGACGCGCGGCGGTGGATATCGGCATTTCTCGTCTGCTGCAGATGCAGCGCGATGATGGCGGTTTCGCCCTGTGGGATAAAGAAGGGCCGGAGGAGTACTGGTTGAGCGCCTACGCGATGGACTTCCTCGTCCGGGCGGGCGAGCAGGGCTACAGCGTACCAACGAACGCCGTCAATAACGGCAACCAGCGCCTGCTGCGTTATTTACAGGAGCCGGGGCTGATGACCGTCCGCTATAGCGATGATGCCCAGGCCAGCCGCTTTGCCGCTCAGGCCTACGCCGCGCTTGTACTGGCCCGGCAGCAGAAAGCGCCGCTCGGCGCGCTGCGCGAAATCTGGAGCCGTCATGCCCAGGCGCGTTCCGGTCTGCCGCTGCTGCAGCTGGGCGTGGCCCTGAAATTGATGGGCGATGCGCCGCGCGGCGACGAAGCCCTGAAGCTGGCGCTGACGACGCCGCGGCAGGACGCGAACCGCTGGCTCGGCGATTACGGTAGCGAGCTGCGCGACGATGCGCTGAAGCTGGCGCTGCTGGAGGAGAACAAACTGCTGCCGGAAGCGCAAAATACGCTGCTCAGCCATCTGGCGGACGAAGCCTACGGCCAGCGCTGGCTCTCGACGCAGGAGAGTAACGCCCTGTTCCTGGCCGGGCGTACGCTGCAGGATCTCCCCGGCAGCTGGCAGGCGCAAACCTCCGTGCAGGCCGAACCGCTCTCCGGCGAGAAAGCGCAAACCCGCAACCTGACCGGCGACCAGCTGGCGGCCTTGCAGGTGACCAATACCGGCCAGCAGCCGCTGTGGCTCCGTCTCGACAGCAGCGGCTATCCGCAGAACGCGCCGCAGCCGGGAGGCAACGTACTCGGCATTGAACGGCAAATTTTCGATACCCAGGGCCAGCAGAAATCGCTCTCTTCACTGCGCAGCGGCGAACTGGTGCTGGTAAAGCTGGAAGTGACGGCAAAGCGTAACGTCCCGGACGCGCTGGTGGTGGATTTACTCCCGGCGGGGCTGGAGCTGGAAAACCAGAATCTGGCCAACAGCAGCGCCAGCCTGCAGGAGAACGGCGAGGTGGTGCAGAATCTGCTTAACCAGATGCAGCAGGCCGATATTCAGCACATTGAGTTTCGCGACGATCGCTTCGTCGCCGCGGTGGCTATCAATGAAGGCCAGCCGGTGACGCTGGTTTATCTGGCGCGCGCGGTGACGCCGGGCACCTATCAGGTACCGCAGCCGCAGGTCGAGTCAATGTACGTGCCGCAGTGGCGGGCAACCGGCGCGGCCAGCGGACCGCTCACCGTTGCACCCTAAATGCGGGCACTGAAGCGCATTAAACGCCGCTGGCGCTGGCTGGCGGCGTTTATTTTTTTGCTGTGGCTGCTGCTGCTGGCCGCCGATCGCCTGTGGCCGCTGCCGCTGCGCGAGGTGACGCCTGCCAGAGTGGTGGTGGCGGAAGACGGGACGCCGCTGTGGCGTTTCGCCGACGCGCAGGGCGTCTGGCGCTATCCGGTGACCCTGGCTGACGTTTCGCCGCGCTATTTACAGGCGCTGATCCAGTATGAAGATCGCTGGTTCTGGGATCACCCCGGCGTTAATCCGTTCTCGATCGTTCGCGCCGCCTGGCAGGATCTCACTTCCGGGCGGGTGATCTCCGGGGGCAGCACCCTGACCATGCAGGTGGCGCGTCTTCTCGATCCGCATCCCCGAACCTTCGGCGGCAAGCTGCGTCAGCTATGGCGCGCGCTGCAGCTGGAGTGGCATCTGTCAAAAAGCGAGATCCTCACGCTCTACCTCAACCGGGCGCCGTTCGGCGGTACGCTGCAGGGGATAGGCGCAGCCAGCTGGGCCTATCTCGGTAAACCGCCCGCGCAGCTCAGCTATGGCGAAGCGGCGCTGCTGGCGGTACTGCCGCAGGCGCCGAGCAGGCTGCGTCCGGATCGCTGGCCGGAGCGAGCGCAGGCGGCGCGCGATAAAGTGCTGCTGCGGATGGAAAATCAGGGCGTGTGGCCGGCGCAGCCGGTACGAGAAGCTATCGAAGAGCCCGTCTGGCTCTTTCCGCGGCAGATGCCGCAGCTGGCGCCGCTTTTTGCCCGCCGCGCGCTGGCGAGCAGCCGCGCAGAGAAGGTGGTAACGACGCTGGATGCCGGACTGCAGCGGCAGCTGGAAGACCTGGCGCTGAACTGGAAATCGCGCCTGCCGCCGCGCAGCTCTTTAGCGATGATCGTGGTCGACCATACCAATATGAAGGTGCGCGGTTGGGTAGGGTCGGTGGATATCAACGATGATAGCCGCTTTGGTCATATTGATATGGTCTCGGCGATCCGCTCCCCGGGCTCGGTTCTGAAGCCGTTTGTTTATGGTATGGCGCTGGATGAGGGGCTGATCCATCCGGCTTCGTTGTTACAGGATGTGCCGCGACGGTTTAGCGACTACCGGCCGGGGAATTTTGACAGCGGTTTTCACGGGCCGGTGAGCGCGAGCGACGCGCTGGTTCGCTCGCTGAACCTTCCGGCAGTGCAGGTGCTGGAGGCCTACGGGCCGAAGCGTTTTGCCGCCAGGCTACGCAATGCCGGATTGCCGCTGATGCTGCCCGCCGGCGCGGAGCCGAATCTGTCGCTGATCCTCGGCGGCGGCGGCGCGCGTCTGGCGGATATCGTGGCGGCGTACAGCGCGTTCGCCCGCCATGGTAAGGCGGGACAATTGCGCATCACGCCAGACTCACCGCTGGTTGAGAGGCCGCTGCTGTCGCCGGGCGCCGCGTGGATCGTGCGGCGCATACTGGCCGGCGAAGCGCAGCCGGTGCCCGATGCGTCGCTGGTGCAGGTGGTGCCGCTGGCGTGGAAAACCGGAACCAGCTACGGCTACCGCGACGCCTGGGCGATCGGCGTGAACGCCCGCTATCTGATAGGTATCTGGACCGGGCGACCCGACGGCACGCCGGTCGTCGGGCAGTTTGGCTTCGCCAGCGCGGTGCCGCTGCTGAACCAGGTGAATAATATGCTGCTGGCGCGCCCGGCGATGAGCCGCGGCGGATTGCCGGCCGACCCTCGCCCGTCGTCGGTCAGCGCCGGGACGGTTTGCTGGCCCGGCGGGCAGAATTTACCCGCGGGCGACGCGAACTGCCGCCGACGGCTGGCCACCTGGCTGCTTGATGAGAGCCAGCCGCCGACCCTGCTGCTGCCCGGCCAGGAAGGTATCCGCGGGATTCGCTTCCCGGTGTGGCTGAATGAGAAAGGGCTGCGGGTGGCGGCAGATTGCCCCGGCGCGGTAGAGAAAAGCCTCGACGTCTGGCCGCTGCCGCTTGAACCCTGGCTACCCGCAGGCGAACGGCGTCGCGTCAGGCTGCCTGCGGTTTCGGCGGCGTGTCCGCCGGTGCAAACCGCGGATGCCGCTCCGCTGGTGCTCTCCGGTCTTCGTGAAGGCGCGGTGGTTAAACGGCTGCCCGGCGAGCAAAAGGTGATGCTGCCGCTGCAAACGACCGGCGGGGAAGGGCGCCGCTGGTGGTTTCTTAACGGTGAGCCTCTGCCGGCGGAAGGCGCCGGCGCGACCCTTAACATCGATCGCCCTGACCGTTATCAGCTGGTGGTGATGGACGAGGCGGGGCAAATTGTTGCCGCGAACTTCACCGTGCAATAAACGTAACGTGCCTTAATTGGCGGGATTTGTTGTTTAAGGTCGCTTTTTTTTAAAAAAATGTTACCTAAACACATAGGCAATCGCCTTAGATGATGATTATAATTCGCGCCGTATTTATCGGTCTCATCTGCTCATCTGCAAAACAGAACAACATATATAAAGAGGTTATCATGGCTATTGAACGTACTTTTTCCATCATCAAACCAAACGCGGTGGCAAAAAACGTTATTGGCGGCATCTTTTCTCGCTTTGAAGCTGCAGGGTTCAAAATTGTTGGCACCAAAATGCTGCATCTGACCGTTGAGCAGGCTCGCGGCTTCTATGCTGAGCACGAAGGTCGCCCGTTCTTTGACGGTCTGGTTGAATTCATGACTTCCGGCCCGATCGTGGTTTCCGTGCTGGAAGGCGAAAATGCGGTTCAGCGTCATCGCGACCTGCTGGGCGCAACCAACCCGGCGAACGCGCTGGCGGGTACCCTGCGCGCAGACTACGCTGACAGCTTCACCGAGAACGGCACCCACGGTTCCGATTCCGTTGAATCCGCTGCGCGCGAGATCGCGTTTTTCTTTGCTGAAGGCGAGGTTTGCCCGCGCACCCGCTAATCTCCCGCGTCTTTCACGCCACCGCTTTGTTGGCTTCATTCGCGCACCCCGGTCACATAGTTATCTATGCTCCCGGGATTTGCGAATTCGCCGCCTCGCCGTGACGTAAAATACTTTGGAGATACCATCCTCGTCGCCTTTTCGACCGTCGCGGTGTTGGCTGCGCGCGTTCACCCCGGTCACGAGGAGCTGTCTGGCAGTTACAGATTTTTTCATCATTGCTGCGTGCAAACGTGGTATTGATGGACCAGAATTTGTAGAATACAGCGCCCCGGATGAGCAGTCGCTCCCGGGGCGTTTCTTTTTTCAACCCTCCAGGGGCCATAACGTGTAATAACGAGGCCGGAATCAATTATGTCTGAACAAATAGTCACACCTGATAGCGCCGCTCTGACGGTGCCGAACAAAGATGCCAAAATCAACCTGCTGGATTTGAATCGTCAGCAGCTGCGCGAGTTTTTCAAAAACATGGGCGAAAAGCCTTTCCGCGCCGATCAGGTGATGAAATGGATGTATCACTACTGCTGCGATAACTTTGACGAGATGACCGATATCAACAAAGTTCTGCGCGGCAAATTAAAGGAAGTCGCGGAGATTCGCGCCCCGGAAGTCGTTGAAGAGCAGCGCTCCAGCGACGGTACCATTAAGTGGGCCATTGCCGTTGGCGATCAGCGCGTCGAAACCGTGTATATCCCGGAAGACGATCGCGCCACCCTGTGCGTTTCTTCCCAGGTGGGCTGCGCGCTGGAGTGTAAATTCTGCTCTACGGCCCAGCAGGGCTTTAACCGCAACCTGCGGGTTTCGGAAATTATCGGCCAGGTCTGGCGCGCGGCGAAAATCGTCGGCGCGGTGAAGACCACCGGCGTACGTCCGATTACCAACGTGGTGATGATGGGGATGGGCGAGCCGCTGCTGAACCTGACTAACGTGGTGCCGGCCATGGAGATCATGCTCGACGATTTCGGCTTTGGTCTCTCTAAACGTCGCGTCACGCTCTCCACTTCCGGCGTGGTGCCGGCGCTCGATAAGCTTGGCGATATGATTGACGTCGCGCTGGCCATCTCTCTGCACGCGCCGAACGATACCATTCGTGATGAAATCGTGCCGATCAACAAGAAATACAATATTGAGACCTTCCTGAACTCGGTGCGTGGCTATATTTCGAAGTCCAACGCCAACCAGGGACGCGTCACTATCGAATACGTCATGCTGGATCACGTCAACGACGGCACCGAGCATGCGCACGAGCTGGCCGCGCTGCTGAAAGATACGCCGTGCAAGATCAACCTGATCCCATGGAACCCCTTCCCGGGCGCGCCGTATGGCCGTAGCTCCAACAGCCGTATCGACCGTTTCTCCAAGGTGTTAATGGAGTATGGTTTCACCACGATCGTGCGTAAAACCCGCGGCGACGATATTGATGCCGCCTGCGGTCAGCTGGCCGGCGACGTTATCGACCGTACCAAGCGTACGCTGCGTAAACGTATGCAGGGCGAAGCCATCGACGTGAAGGCGGTCTGATAATCAATGATGCAGCGCACAGCCCTGGCGGTGCGCTGCATATTTATATGGAATCGCCGGGCGAAATACGCTGTTGTGGTTAATAATTACGGTGCGTTTTTGTCGACTTTGAGGCAGTATGTAGCGGTACAACAACCGCTTAGCATTCAATATTGATAAGTCTCTGTGATACCAGGTCATACGGACTTATACTGTTTGTCTGACGTTGAGCAGATGTCTCGCGGCGCGGGGTCACCGGCGCTGAATTTTAAATTTCACGTACCAGTAGTTGTAGCGAATGAATACTGAAGCCACTCAAGACCATCAAGAAGCAAACACCACGGGCGCGCGTCTGCGTAATGCCCGCGAACAACTCGGGCTCAGCCAGCAGGCGGTGGCTGAACGCTTATGCCTGAAGGTTTCCACGGTTCGTGATATTGAAGACGATAAGGCACCCGCCGATCTTGCTTCAACCTTCCTGCGCGGCTATATCCGCTCTTATGCCCGCCTTGTGCACATTCCTGAAGAAGAGCTGCTGCCGATGATGGCCAAGCAGGCTCCGATCCGGGCGGCGAAAGTTGCCCCCATGCAGAGCTTCTCGCTGGGTAAACGCCGTAAAAAGCGCGACGGCTGGCTAATGAGCTTTACCTGGCTGGTGCTGTTCGTGGTGATTGGCCTCAGCGGCGCCTGGTGGTGGCAGGACCACAAAGCGCAGCAGGACGAGATCTCCACGATGGCCGATCAATCCTCCGCCGAACTGAATGCGGGCGATAGCAACAGCCAAAGCATCCCTCTGGATAATCAATCGGCGAATTCTGCACCGGATACCGCCGCCAACAGCGCGCCTGTAGAAACGTCTCCGGCGCCAGCGGCGTCAACTCCGGCCCCGGCTCCAGCTCCGGCCGAGAATAACGCCGTTGTCGCGCCTTCTCAGGCCAACGTCGATACGGCGGCAGCGCCGGCAACTTCGCCGTTACCGACCGACCAGGCAAACGTGACCGCTGCGGCGGCCTCCGCCCAGGATCTGGTGCTGAATTTTACCGCCGACTGCTGGCTGGAAGTGAGCGATGCGACCGGTAAAAAGCTGTTCAGCGGTTTACAGCGTAAAGGCGGTAACCTCAATCTGAGCGGTCAGGCGCCTTATAAGCTGAAAATCGGTGCCCCGGCGGCGGTACAGATACAGTATCTGGGTAAACCAGTCGATTTGAGTCGTTTTATCAGAACTAACCAGGTTGCACGTCTGACCCTCAATGCCGAACAATCACCGGCGCAGTAACAGACGGGTAACGCGGGAGATTTTTCATGCATAACCAGGCTCCGATTCAACGTAGAAAATCAAAGCGAATTTACGTTGGGAATGTGCCGATTGGCGATGGCGCTCCCATCGCCGTACAGTCGATGACAAACACGCGCACCACCGATGTGGCGGCGACGGTAAATCAAATTAAAGCCCTTGAGCGCGTTGGCGCGGATATCGTGCGCGTTTCGGTGCCGACGATGGACGCGGCGGAAGCGTTCAAGCTTATCAAACAGCAGGTTAGCGTACCGCTGGTTGCCGATATCCACTTCGATTACCGCATTGCCCTGAAGGTAGCGGAATACGGCGTTGATTGCCTGCGCATTAACCCGGGCAATATCGGTAACGAAGAGCGTATCCGCATGGTGGTGGACTGCGCTCGCGATAAAAACATCCCTATCCGCATCGGGGTGAACGCCGGCTCTCTGGAAAAAGATCTCCAGGAAAAATACGGTGAACCCACCCCGCAGGCGCTGCTGGAATCGGCAATGCGCCATGTCGATCACCTCGATCGTCTCAACTTCGATCGGTTTAAAGTCAGCGTGAAAGCTTCCGATGTGTTCCTGGCGGTTGAATCCTACCGCCTGCTGGCGAAACAGATCGATCAGCCTCTGCACCTCGGGATCACCGAAGCGGGCGGGGCGCGCAGCGGCGCGGTGAAGTCCGCGATCGGCCTCGGCCTGCTGCTGTCTGAAGGGATCGGCGATACCTTGCGCGTCTCCCTGGCGGCGGATCCGGTTGAAGAGATCAAAGTGGGCTTCGATATTCTCAAGTCGCTGCGCATTCGCTCTCGCGGGATCAACTTCATTGCCTGCCCGACATGTTCACGTCAGGAGTTTGACGTTATCGGTACCGTTAACGCGCTGGAGCAGCGGCTGGAAGATATCATTACGCCGATGGATATTTCGATCATTGGCTGCGTGGTAAACGGTCCCGGTGAGGCGCTGGTTTCCACCCTCGGCGTGACCGGCGGCAACAAGAAAAGCGGCCTGTACGAAGACGGCGTACGTAAAGACAGACTGGATAACGACGATATGATCGATCAGCTGGAAGCGCGTATTCGCGCTAAAGCATCGATGCTTGATGAGGCGCGTCGCATCGATATTCAGCAGGTTGAAGCGAAATAACGTGTTGGGAAGCGATACGCTTCCCGTGTATGATTGAACCTGCGGGCGCGAGGCGCCGGGGTTCATTTTTGTATATATAAAGAGAATAAACGTGGCAAAGAACATTCAAGCCATCCGTGGCATGAACGATTATCTGCCGGGCGAAACCGCTCTCTGGCAGCGCATTGAAGGCTCACTGAAGCAGGTGCTTGGTAGCTACGGTTACAGCGAAATCCGTTTGCCGATTGTAGAGCAGACCCCGTTATTCAAACGCGCTATCGGCGAAGTGACCGACGTGGTTGAAAAAGAGATGTACACCTTTGAGGACCGTAACGGCGATAGCCTGACTCTGCGTCCGGAAGGTACCGCTGGCTGCGTACGCGCCGGCATCGAACATGGTCTCCTGTACAATCAAGAACAGCGTCTGTGGTATATCGGGCCGATGTTCCGCCACGAACGTCCGCAAAAAGGGCGTTATCGCCAGTTCCACCAGATTGGCGCGGAAGCGTTCGGGCTGCAGGGGCCGGATATTGATGCCGAGCTGATTATGCTGACCGCCCGCTGGTGGCGCGAGCTGGGCATCTCCAGCCACGTTGCGCTGGAGCTGAACTCTATCGGTTCGCTGGAGGCTCGCGCTAACTATCGCGACGCGCTGGTGGCCTATCTTGAGCAGTATAAAGATAAGCTGGACGAAGACTGCAAACGCCGCATGTACACTAACCCGCTGCGCGTGCTGGATTCTAAAAACCCGGACGTCCAGGCGCTGCTGAACGACGCCCCGACGCTGGGCGACTATCTTGATGAAGAGTCCAAAGCGCATTTTGCGGGACTTTGCGCGCTGCTGGATGATGCCGGTATCCGCTATACCGTGAATCAGCGTCTGGTGCGCGGTCTCGACTATTACAACCGCACCGTGTTTGAGTGGGTCACCACCAGCCTCGGTTCCCAGGGCACCGTCTGCGCCGGCGGCCGTTACGATGGTCTGGTTGAGCAGCTTGGCGGTCGCGCAACCCCTGGCGTCGGCTTTGCGATGGGGCTGGAACGTCTTGTTTTACTGGTTCAGGCAGTGAATCCGGAATTTAAAGCCGATCCTGTTGTCGATATATACCTGGTAGCCTCCGGAACTGACACCCAGTCCGCAGCAATGCGTCTGGCTGAACAGGTACGCGATGCGTTACCCGGCGTTAAGCTGATGACCAACCACGGCGGCGGCAACTTTAAGAAGCAGTTTGCGCGCGCTGATAAATGGGGCGCTCGCGTTGCGCTGGTGCTGGGCGAATCAGAAATCGCTGACGGAAACGTGGTAGTGAAAGATTTACGCTCAGGAGAGCAAACTACCGTAACGCAGGATAGCGTTGCCGCGCATTTGCGCACACTTCTGGGTTAATCTCCCGGGAATCATTAGTCAGGAGAAGGACTGCGTGGAACTTTACAATAACGAAAACGATCAGGTCGACGCGCTGAAGCGTTTCTTTGCTGAAAATGGCAAGGCGCTGGCCGTTGGGGTGATTTTGGGCGTTGGCGCGCTGGTTGGCTGGCGCTACTGGACCTCCCATCAGTTGGATACCGCCAGAGGCTCGTCTCTGGCTTATGAAAATGCGATTTCCGCCCTCAAATCGGATAAACCAGAAGCGCTGAACGCTGCGCAGAAATTTGCCGCCGACAGCAAAAACACCTATGGTGCGTTTGCTTCTCTTGAGCTGGCGCAGCAGTTTGTTGAGAAAAACGACCTGCAGAACGCTGAAAAGCAGCTTCAGCAGGGGCTTACGGCCGCTTCTGATGATAACCTGAAATCGGTTATCAATATGCGTCTTGCTCGCGTCCAGCTGCAGCTTAAGCAGCCTGATGCCGCGCTGAAAACCCTGGATGCCGTGAAAGGCGAAGGCTGGACCGCGATTGTCGCTGACCTGCGCGGTGAGATCCTGCTGAGCAAAGGCGATAAGCAAGGGGCGAAAGCAGCATGGGAAGCGGGCGCGAAAAGCGATGCCTCACCGGCGCTCAGCGAAATGATGCGTATGAAAATAAATAATTTGTCCATCTGAGAGGGACTCGATGCAATTGCGTAAATTACTTCTGCCAGGGCTGCTTTCCGTTACCTTATTGAGCGGCTGTTCGCTGTTTAACAGCGAAGAAGATGTGGTGAAAATGTCGCCACTGCCGACGGTGGAAAACCAGTTTACGCCGTCCACCTCCTGGAGCACCTCCGTTGGCGGCGGTATTGGCGAATTCTACTCTAACCTGCACCCGGCTTTTGCTGATGGCGTCGTGTATGCCGCCGATCGTAAAGGTACCGTTAAAGCCCTTAATTCAGGCGACGGCAAAGAGGTGTGGTCGGTTAATCTGGCAGAGAAAGACGGCTGGTTCTCCCGCGCGCCTGCGCTGCTCTCCGGCGGCGTGACCGTCTCCGGCGGCCACGTTTATATCGGTAGCGAAAAAGCGAAAGTTTATGCGCTGAACACCAGCGACGGCACCGTCGCGTGGGAAGCGAGCGTGGCGGGTGAAGCGATTTCTCGTCCGGTCGTCAGCGACGGCATGGTGCTGATTCATACCACTAACGGTCAGCTTCAGGCGCTGAACGAAGCCGATGGCGCGGTGAAATGGACCGTTAACCTTGATATGCCAGCGCTCTCCCTGCGCGGCGAATCCGCTCCGGCCACCGCCTACGGCGCAGCTATTGTAGGCGGCGACAACGGTCGCGTCAGCGCGGTGCTGATGCAGCAGGGCCAGATGATTTGGCAGCAGCGTATCTCTACCGCGACCGGTCCGACGGAAATCGACCGTCTTAACGACGTCGACACGACGCCGGTTATCGTGAACGGCGTGATTTACGCGCTGGCCTACAACGGCAACCTGACGGCGCTGGATCTGCGCAGCGGCCAGATTATGTGGAAACGCGAGCTGGGTTCAGTGAACGATTTCATTGTCGACGGCAACCGTATTTACCTGGTTGACCAGAATGACCGTCTGCTGGCGCTCACCACCGACGGCGGCGTGACGCTGTGGACGCAAAGCGATCTGCTGCACCGTCTGCTGACTGCGCCTGTGCTGTATAATGGCAATCTGGTTGTTGGCGATAGCGAAGGCTATATGCACTGGGTCAACCCTGAAGATGGTCACTTTGTGGCTCAGCAGAAGGTGGACAGCTCAGGCTTCCTGACCGATCCGGTTGTTGCTGACGGCAAACTGCTGATTCAGGCGAAAGACGGCACGCTGTACGCGATTACGCGTTAACAACAGCGGTAGTCTATTTTTGAGAAACGGCCCCTGGCAGACAGGGGCCGTTTTGGCTTTTTTAAAAACGCCGTGAAAACGGGCGTTGTATCGATTTTTGTATGAGGCATTTAACATGATACCTGTGGTCGCGCTTGTCGGGCGCCCTAACGTTGGAAAATCCACGCTCTTTAACCGCTTAACGCGCACTCGCGATGCGTTGGTCGCGGATTTCCCGGGGCTGACTCGTGACCGTAAGTACGGTCGTGCTGAAGTGGAAGGCCGCGAATTTATCTGTATCGATACCGGCGGGATCGACGGTACCGAAGATGGCGTAGAAACGCGAATGGCGGAACAGTCGCTGCTGGCGATTGAAGAAGCGGACGTGGTGCTGTTTATGGTCGATGCGCGTGCGGGCCTGATGCCGGCGGATTCGGCAATTGCGAAACATCTGCGATCCCGTGAGAAACCGACTTTCCTGGTGGCAAACAAAACTGACGGTATCGATGCCGATCAGGCGATTGCCGATTTTTGGTCGCTGGGGTTAGGCGAGATTTATCCTATCGCCGCTTCCCATGGCCGCGGCGTCACCAGCCTGCTCGAGCACGTGCTGCTGCCGTGGGTTGACGAAGTGAACCCGCCGGAAGAAGTGGACGAAGACGCGGCATACTGGGCGCAGTTCGAAGCCGAGCAGAACGGCGAAGCGCTTGAAGAGCCGGAAGATGATTTTAACCCGCAGGATCTGCCGATTAAGCTGGCGATTGTGGGCCGCCCGAACGTGGGTAAATCTACGCTCACCAACCGTATCCTGGGTGAAGATCGTGTGGTGGTTTACGATATGCCGGGAACCACTCGCGACAGCATCTACATTCCGATGCAGCGCGATGAGCGTGAATACGTCCTTATCGATACCGCAGGCGTGCGCAAGCGCGGCAAAATTACCGATGTCGTCGAAAAATTCTCGGTGATCAAAACGCTGCAGGCGATTGAAGACGCCAACGTGGTGCTGCTGGTGATTGATGCGCGCGAAGGGATTTCCGATCAGGATCTCTCCCTGCTGGGCTTTATCCTCAACAGCGGTCGTTCGCTGGTGATTGTCGTCAATAAATGGGACGGCCTGAGCCAGGAAGTAAAAGAGCAGGTGAAAGAGACCCTGGACTTCCGTCTGGGCTTTATCGACTTTGCCCGCGTGCACTTTATCTCCGCGCTGCACGGCAGCGGCGTAGGCAATCTGTTTGAATCCGTGCGCGAGGCGTACGACAGCGCAACCCGTCGCGTGGGTACCGCTATGCTGACCCGCATCATGACCATGGCTGCTGAAGACCATCAGCCGCCGCTGGTGCGCGGCCGTCGCGTGAAGCTGAAATATGCCCACGCCGGTGGTTATAACCCGCCGATCGTGGTTATTCACGGTAACCAGGTTAAAGATCTGCCGGATTCTTATAAACGCTACCTGATGAACTACTTCCGTAAATCGCTGGAAGTGATGGGCACGCCGATTCGTATTCAGTTCAAGGAAGGGGAAAACCCGTTTGCCAACAAACGCAATACCCTGACGCCGAACCAGATGCGTAAGCGTAAGCGCTTGATTAAGCACATCAAGAAAAGCAAATAACGAATCACAACTACGCGATTGTTAAAAAGCCCGCGTGCGGGCTTTTTTGTATCTGTTGTTATTATTCAGCTTCATTGCCTTTTTTAAGGGGAGGAGAGGGGGTATCCTCAACCAGCAAAGCTCCAGTTAAACCGGTGTAAATAATCAGCCAGCCGATTAACATGATGACGAATCTTACATGAATGAAAAGAGAATCTACCGTACCAAAAAATAATACCGGCAAACATAGAAATAAAGCGGCATAAGATGGCTTCTTTCTTGTCATGTAATAGATAAGCGTTATATAGAAAAAAAATAAAAACAGGCCGCTGGCAGCTCCCTGAAGCGACATCGTTTCAATCAAATCATTATGTAAATGATAGGGTATATTGCGTAAGGCTTCTGGATTTCCATTTTCGTTTTTATTGATAAAATCAGCCAGGATTTGATATCTCTCTTTTGCGCTGACTCCTCCGGGGTGGGTTATGATTTCGTTTATCCCGGAATACCACATTGTTAATCTTGCTCCTATTGATGTGTTATTGTTTTGCTGATAAAGAGTTATATCGGTTATAACCTCGCTCGCTCTCTTATAAACATTTGGCGAGAATACACCAATCATTAGTGAAAATAAAATAAATGAAAGTGCACAAATAGATAATGCTTTCCATTTCGCTACGGCATATTTTTTAAATAAAATATAAAGCAGAATTACAGGATACACGATTAAAGCTGATCGAGTCTCAGTTAATAGCAATATATATAGCGAAGAAAAAACAATGAATGAAGCTAATACTTTTCTGTAATGTATGCTGGTACGCAGAAGCGAATAAAGCGTCAAGAGCGAATACATAGTATAAAGCGCAGCGCTTAAGGTAGATGAAGTATTTATACGAAGACGCTCACCGGGAGCAATGATTTTGCAATATACTGCATATAATGTCAGGGTAATAAAACCGAATAAGAGGTAGTAGGTTGTTTTTTTCTGTTGGCCTGTTCCTGATAGCCTCATGATCGCTGGGAACAGTGATATCACTACAGAGCCGATGATCAGATAAGTACCCGTTTTGGGATAATTAGTATCAGCGCGATAGATCTCCGTAAGATGTGCAGGAAACCTCCAGGACCATAATAGCTGAGATGCTCCAATAAGGAAGATGGCTGCACCTAATATTAAATCCTGACGGGTGATTGTTAATTTCTTAAAATAAAAAAAAGAGCCAGTAATTATCACTGAGGAATAGATGTAAAATATATTCCGACCAAGCAATTGCTCAGGGATGATAATGCTACTTGATATTACTGCTAAAAGTAATACGAAATTTATATATTTCTCCTTTATCATATCAATTTACATCTCAATCTCAAACTTTGACGTTTTTCCTAACTTACAACGTAGCGTGTCCGATACTTTCTGACATGCAAATTCAAAAAGTGTATTATCCTCAAGATCATCATTCAGGCAGATTTGCGGAACGTCGCTTTTCAGGGCCTGAATGGCGTGATCAAGCTGCTGCCGATCGCCGGTTAAATTAAAATGGCTGCCTAATCTTTTAGGATTGCATGGATTAAATTTTCCTGAAGCTAAATGCCAATATCTGAAAATATATTGATTTAAATTATAGCCATCTCTGAATCTGGATTTTGAGGTCCTTACCAGTATGTCCCTTATTTCATCATGAGACCAAACTTCCTCAAAGGTAGATTTTAGGAAGGGTTGTGGTAAATGCCTTCCGAAAAAACCAGTGAAGTTTCTTGCTTTCTTTTTAGATATATTTTTCTTAATATATCGACCATATTGCAAGTTATAGTATTTTGTTATGTTTTTTTTGATAGACTCTCTGCGATTGAAAAATGTATTAATAACTGAAGCATTGGTCGTTAACATTAGGTTTGAAATGTTATTATCAATTGATATAGGGTTAATGTCATTCTCGATTAAAAAATCATTAGGTAAATTTTTTTTAAAGTAAAACTCTGGAGTGATGGGAGAGTTTAATAACATATCGTCATTGAAATATACAAACTGATCACTCAATCCTTTTATTTTATGAATATTAACTTCAATTGCTCGTGAATTGAATGTAGGTAAATATTCTTTATCAATGATGTCGCTATGTCGGACAAGATTTATTTTATGATAGCTTTTATCCAGCCATGAAGGAACCTGTCCACAGGTAACCAGATGGACTTTGCGAACCCAAGGTGCGTAATTTTCGACAGCCCTGAACCAGTATTTAAACAACCCCATATCTCTGAAGCGTGATGGCGTGACTGCCAACTTATAAGTATCACTGTAGATAGTTTTATAACGTATAAAATCGTCCTGCCAACACCTATCATCGGAGTCGACCCATAAAACAACAAAATCAATATCGGACACCGCTCTCTCCTTTAATCACCAGGTTGGTTATTTTAATCTCTGTTAATATTTGTTTTGTGAATGTTTTATCTAAACGTATTTTTGCTATGTATTAAATTATTGTGAAAGCTTATTTTATGTGATAGTTATCAAGGTTGATTTTAACGGTAATTTATCATTGCTGATTTTTATTTTTTGATGTTGGGTGCGTTTTTATATTTTTGTGATGTTTTTATAAGTTATTGAATGCAAAAGTTGAGTTTGCTAATGGTTAATTGTCAGAAGGCTTTGTTAATAACGTTGTTATCAGAATTACCTTGTAACATTTTTGATAATCTTCTTCTCAAAATATTGCACTGTTCTTCGATAATCAATCTCTACTCTTTATCAAAAGGTATCGTCAGATAAGTTGAGTCGATGGCAAACGAATTCACTATTGATCGCGCTCTGGGGCGATTATGAACATTATCTTGCGAATATATTTTCGGTGAGCACAGCCTATTTGAAGGTGAGCTGGAAGAAATTTGCGGGCTCACCTGCGGCGAACTAATGAGGTTGAACAACCCCTACAGCGACAGCCGCAATTTCGCGGACTGCACTTGCTATCGACGTGATAAGCTAGTGATACTCAATGTGAGAAGGAGTCACCATGGAATTTGATTGCCCCGTGTGTCATGCGCAGCTTGCTGTGCAGGGCAATAGCGCCCGCTGCGAGCGTTGTGCGAAAGAGTATGTTGTCGAAGCCCGCTGCCCGGACTGCCACAAGCCGCTGGAGGTGTTAAAAGCCTGCGGCGCGGTGGATTATTTTTGCCAGAATGGCCACGGGCTGATTTCGAAAAAACGCGTCGAGTTTGTGCCGATTTAATCTTTATCGCTGACGCAGCCTTCGCCGTCGCGCCAGAGTTCAACCAGTGAATCTGGCGCACGATCCTCCGGGATGAGAATAATCAGGCTGTGGTAGTGCTGCTCGCTGACGATCTGGATGCGAAAAAAACGCTGGTCGCCCCGGCCAGGCGAGTCGGGCTGGCCCGGCGGCTTGCCCAGCGGTAGCGACTGTTGGAGAATCGTCGCGATCCGCTGCTTCTGTTGCTCGTTGAGCTTCGCCACGACGATCTTACGCATCCCGCTGAGCGCCGGGATCCAGGCAACGCCACCCTCGCGCGCCAGCTCAATCACCGCGTCATCGCTAAGATCGGCAAGATTCATAGCACCACTCCGACCCGCTCCCAGGCCTGAGTAATCGCCTCTGCGGTCTCTTTGCCAGAGCGTTTCTCGCCGTGGTGAATCGTCAGTCTGGCAAAGGCTGAGAAATCGGCGTCTTTCGCCAGAGATTGATCGCACACCGCGTCGTACCAGGCGTATCCCGCTTTCTCCCATGCAAAACCGCCGAGGGCGCTGGCGGCGAGATAAAAGGCGTGATTAGGAATGCCGGAGTTGATATGCACGCCGCCGTTATCCTGCTGGGTATGAACAAAATTTTTCATATGAGCGGGTTGCGGATCTTTGCCAAGGACAGGGTCATCGTATGCGGTACCCGGCTGCGACATTGAGCGCAGACCTTTGCCGTGGATGCCTTTCGCGAGTAGCCCCTCGCCAATGATCCAGTCCGCTTTGTCTGCCGTCTGCTGGCGCTGATACTGTTTGACCAGCGAACCGAAAACATCGGAAAGCGATTCGTTCAGCGCGCCGGATTGTTCGAAATAGATGAGACCGGCTTCGCTCTCCGTCACGCCGTGGCTTAGTTCGTGCGCCACCACGTCAATGGCGATAGTAAAACGATTAAAAATCTCGCCATCCCCGTCGCCAAACACCATTTGTTGGCCGTTCCAGAATGCGTTTTGATATTCGTGACCATAGTGGACGCTGCCGGTGAGCTTCAATCCGCGGTTATCCAGCGAATCGCGCTGGTAGCTCTTCCAGAAAAAATCATGGGTGATGCCGAGATAGTCATAGGCTTCATCAACGGCAACGTCGCCGTTGGAGGGCTGTCCCTCAAAACGGACCTGAGTACCCGGTAGATCCTGGGTCTGCCCGGCATCATAAATGTCGCGTTCAAGCAGGCCCGGCGTGGTGACGTGGGGCGCGGCAGGGCGCCCCGGAACGTGCGCCATCAGGGTCTGAACGTGGCTGAGGGTATTCTGCGCGCAGCGCTGCTGCTGAAGGGAACCACGATCGACAATGCGGCGTAAAATGTAGGGCGGAATCACATAACGAGGATAAGCATCTGGCATATCACGCTCCTTAGCCGGATAGAACCGTTTAAAAAGGGCATGACAGCAGTATAGTTATCCTCGGTCGAAATGGCAGGCTTATCCGGCTTTTTTGCGGGAACGGGTTTTCTTCACCGGCGTGATGTTCTTCACTTCGCTCTCTACCCAGCCATCGTTCAGGCGGGTAGTGAGAACGTCGCCCTCGCGCACCTGTTTCGTTTGTTTCAGCACCTTGCCGTCGCTGGCGGAAGTGACGCTATAGCCGCGGGCCAGCGTCGCCAGCGGGCTGACGGCTTCCAGGTGCGTGACCATATTACCGAAGCGTTCACGTTGCTCGCCAAGACGCGCGCGGATGTTTTCCGCCAGCCGGTATTCCAGCTGTTGAATACGGCTCTGGGCGCGGTGAATTCGCGGCTGTGGGTTTTGTTGATTCAGGCGCTGCGCGGCGCGCTGCTGGCGCTGGTCGGCGCGCTTTATTTGCGTCTCAAGAGCGAAACGCATGCGCTGACGCAATCTTTCAAGCTCTGTTTGCTGACGGGCCAGCCGCAGCTGAGGATGCTGCTGCTGCAGGCGGTGAAAAACCTGGGTAAAGCGACGATGGCGGTTGGCAAGGAAGTAGTCCATCGCCATTTCAAGGCGCTGCTGCCCGGACTGGAGCTGGCGCAGCAGCTCCTGCTGGTTGCGGCTGACCATTTCCGCCGCCGCGGAAGGGGTCGGGGCGCGCAGGTCGGCGACAAAATCGGCGATAGTGACGTCAGTCTCATGGCCTACGGCGCTGACGATGGCAATAGGGCTGGCAAAAATCGCCCGCGCCACTCGCTCATCGTTAAAGCTCCATAAATCTTCCAGCGAACCGCCGCCGCGCCCGACAATCAGCACGTCGCACTCCTGGCGCGCGTTGGCCAGCTCAATCGCGCGAACGATCTGCCCTGGCGCATCTTCCCCCTGGACGGCGGTCGGGTAAATAATCACCGGCAGGGAAGGATCGCGGCGCTTGAGCACGTGTAAAATATCGTGCAGCGCAGCACCGGTTTTAGAGGTGATGACGCCGACGCAGTGCGCGGGGGAGGGGAGCGTTTTTTTATGCTGCTGATCGAACAAGCCTTCCGCCGCCAGCGCGGTCTTGAGCTGCTCATACTTCTGCTGAAGCAGACCTTCGCCCGCAGGCTGCATGCTTTCCACGATGATCTGATAATCGCCGCGCGGCTCGTACAGCGTGATATTGGCGCGGACCAGCACCTGCTGCCCGTGCTGCGGACGGAACGTCACGCGGCGGTTGCTATTGCGGAACATCGCGCAGCGCACCTGGGCGTTATCGTCTTTTAGGGTGAAGTACCAGTGGCCGGAAGCGGGCTGGCTGAAATTGGAAATCTCGCCGCTGATCCATACCTGACCCATTTCACGTTCGAGCAGCAGTCGAACCGACTGATTGAGGCGGCTAACCGTGTAAATTGAGGGGGATTGAGATGGCAACATGTGAGCAAGATCAAATTCTAAATCAGCAGGTTATTCAGTCGATAGTAACCTGCTGGGAGGGGATCGCAAGTATTATTTGCAAAAAAGGGTAGATGCAATCGGTTACGCTCTGTATAATGCCACGGCAATATTTATCCACCCTGGTCGAGATATTGCCCATGCTACGTATCGCTAAAGAAGCCCTGACGTTTGACGACGTCCTCCTCGTTCCCGCTCATTCAACCGTTCTGCCAAATACCGCCGATCTCAGCACTCAGCTGACGAAAACCATTCGTCTGAATATTCCAATGCTCTCTGCTGCAATGGATACCGTGACGGAAGCGCGTCTGGCAATTGCCCTGGCACAGGAAGGCGGCATCGGCTTTATTCATAAAAACATGTCCATCGAGCGCCAGGCGGAAGAAGTTAAGCGCGTGAAGAAGCATGAGTCCGGCGTGGTTACCGACCCGCAGACCGTCCTGCCGACCACCACCCTGCGCGAAGTGAAAGAGCTGACTGAACGCAACGGTTTTGCTGGCTATCCGGTGGTGACCGAAGACAACGAGCTGGTCGGCATCATCACCGGTCGCGACGTGCGTTTCGTCACCGACCTGAATCAGCCGGTGAGCGTTTATATGACGCCGAAAGAGCGTTTGGTGACCGTTCGCGAAGGCGAAAGCCGCGAAGTGGTTTTTGCCAAAATGCATGAAAAACGCGTTGAGAAAGCGCTGGTTGTGGATGACAGCTTCCATCTTCTCGGCATGATCACCGTTAAAGATTTCCAGAAAGCGGAGCGTAAACCGAACGCCTGTAAAGATGAGCAGGGTCGCCTGCGCGTCGGTGCGGCGGTGGGTGCGGGCGCCGGTAACGAAGAGCGCGTGGATGCGCTGGTTGCCGCGGGCGTAGATATTCTGCTGATCGACTCCTCTCACGGCCACTCTGAAGGCGTATTGCAGCGTATCCGCGATACCCGTGCGAAATATCCTGACCTGCAAATCATCGGCGGCAACGTGGCGACCGGCGCGGGCGCACGTGCGCTGGCGGAAGCCGGCTGCAGCGCGGTGAAAGTAGGGATCGGCCCTGGCTCCATCTGTACGACTCGTATTGTGACCGGCGTGGGCGTTCCGCAGATCACCGCCGTTTCCGACGCGGTTGAAGCGCTGGAAGGCACCGGTATCCCGGTTATCGCCGACGGCGGTATTCGTTTCTCCGGCGATATTGCGAAAGCGATTGCCGCAGGCGCAGCCGCCGTCATGGTTGGCTCAATGCTGGCCGGTACGGAAGAGTCCCCGGGCGAAATCGAACTCTATCAGGGCCGTTCGTACAAATCATACCGCGGTATGGGTTCCCTTGGCGCGATGTCTAAAGGTTCCTCCGATCGCTACTTCCAGACCGATAACGCCGCCGACAAACTAGTACCGGAAGGTATCGAAGGTCGCGTCGCCTATAAAGGCCGCCTGAAAGAGATCATTCACCAGCAGATGGGCGGCCTGCGCTCCTGTATGGGCCTGACCGGTTGTGGTACCATCGACACCCTGCGGACCAAAGCGGAATTCGTGCGCATCAGCGGCGCGGGTATCCAGGAGAGCCACGTTCACGACGTGACTATCACCAAGGAATCCCCGAACTACCGCATGGGCTCCTGATTTTCATCGCCCGGCCACGCGCCGGGCGATTTATTTAACCTGTATCACTTGCCTCGGAATTATCGTCAATGACGGATAACATTCATAAACATCGTATTCTTATCCTGGACTTCGGTTCTCAGTACACCCAGCTGGTTGCGCGTCGCGTTCGTGAATTAGGTGTCTACTGTGAACTGTGGGCATGGGACGTGACTGAAGCTCAAATTCGTGAGTTTAATCCTAACGGCATTATTCTTTCCGGTGGCCCGGAAAGCACCACCGAAGATAACAGCCCGCGCGCGCCGCAGTATGTCTTTGAAGCCGGCGTGCCGGTATTCGGCGTATGCTACGGCATGCAGACCATGGCGATGCAGCTGGGCGGCCACGTTGAAGCCTCTAATGAACGTGAGTTTGGCTATGCGCAGGTTGAAGTGCAGACCGATAGCGCCCTGATTCACGGTATCGAAGATGCGCTGAGCGCGGATGGTAAGCCGATGCTGGACGTCTGGATGAGCCACGGCGACAAAGTCACCGCCATCCCGTCTGACTTCGTCACCGTTGCCAGCACCGAAACCTGCCCGTTCGCCATAATGGCTAACGAAGAGAAGCGCTTCTACGGCGTACAGTTCCACCCGGAAGTCACCCACACCCGTCAGGGTCTGCGCATGCTGGAGCGTTTCGTACGCGATATCTGCCAGTGTGAAGCGCTGTGGACCCCGGCCAAAATTATCGACGATGCTATTGAGCGCATTCGTCAGCAGGTTGGCGACGATAAAGTGATCCTCGGCCTGTCCGGCGGCGTGGATTCCTCCGTCACCGCCATGCTGCTGCACCGCGCCATCGGCAAAAACCTGACCTGCGTCTTTGTGGATAACGGTCTGCTGCGTCTGAATGAAGCCCAGCAGGTTATGGATATGTTTGGCGATCGCTTCGGCCTGAACATCGTTCACGTCGAAGGCGAGGCGCGTTTCCTGGCTGCGCTGGCGGGCGAAAACGATCCGGAAGCGAAGCGTAAAATCATCGGCCGCGTGTTCGTTGAAGTGTTTGACGAAGAAGCGCTGAAGCTGGAAGACGTGAAATGGCTGGCGCAAGGGACCATCTACCCTGACGTCATCGAGTCCGCGGCTTCCGCAACCGGTAAAGCGCACGTCATCAAATCTCACCATAACGTGGGCGGCCTGCCGAAAGAGATGAAGATGGGCCTCGTTGAACCGCTGCGCGAGCTGTTCAAAGATGAAGTGCGTAAGATTGGCCTCGAACTGGGTCTGCCGTACGATATGCTGTACCGCCACCCGTTCCCGGGGCCGGGTCTGGGCGTGCGCGTGCTGGGTGAAGTGAAGAAAGAGTACTGCGACCTGCTGCGCCGCGCGGATGCAATCTTTATTGAAGAGCTGCACAAAGCCGACCTGTACAACAAAGTGAGCCAGGCGTTCACCGTGTTCCTGCCGGTGCGTTCCGTCGGCGTCATGGGCGATGGCCGTAAGTACGACTGGGTCGTTTCCCTGCGTGCGGTTGAAACCATCGACTTTATGACCGCTCACTGGGCGCATCTGCCGTACGATTTCCTCGGCCGCGTATCCAACCGCATCATCAATGAAGTCAACGGTATTTCCCGCGTGGTGTATGACATCAGCGGTAAGCCGCCGGCGACCATTGAGTGGGAATAAACTTTATTCTTTGCGTTAATTGAATAAAAAATAATGCCATTAATGATTGACGTCATTAATGGCATTTTTCTTAACAATATCGCCGAATTACGGCATTCCCTGAGACGATGAATACCGATACACCGGGTTTCTACTGTCAGCCCCGTTCTTCAATCGCCGCTGGCGTATTCTCCCGCTGACACCATGCAATGGCCATCGCCAGAGCTGCCACCACCAGAGCCAGCGCGGCGGAAACCGCTAAACTGCCCCTTATCCCGAGATGATCATTCAGCCACGCGTAGGCAAACGGCGAAGCGGCGGCCAGCAGCTGCGCGGGAATCAACAGAATACCGGTTCGCCGGGCATAATCCTCGGTGGCAAAAAGCTGCAGCGGCAGAGTGGCTTTAAATACGGTCGTCAGGCCGTTGATCGCGCCGTAACCCAGCACAAATCCGCCGGCCGCCCACGACAGATATGGCCCGCTCAGGCCGAGCGCAAAGCAGAGCGGCATCAGCAGGGTGGTCAGTATCGTTAGCCGCAACGGCGTAAGGACAGAACCGGATGCCACTTCGAGAAAGCGCGCGCCGGTTTGCCCAATCCCCCACAGCATTCCCACCGCGACAGGAAGCCCGACGCTGGCGATATACTCGGGGAGATGCGTCGAGGTACCGTTGGAAACAAAGGTAACCAGCGCAATCAGCGACGCGTACAGGAGGGCAGGGCGTTTATCGCGGTGGGAGAGCCGCTGGCGTTGCATTATCCGTTTCGGTGACGGCAGTCGATGGTTTGGCATTTTCCACAGCAGCATCGCGCTAAGCAGGCCAAACAGGGCATAAATCAGCAGCGCATGCCGCCAGTCCATCTGCGTCAACAACCCGGCGCCGAGCGGCCAGAACAGAGCCGAAGCCAGGCCGCCGGCCAGCGTCACGCGTGAGATAGTTAATCTGGCGCTTTGCCCATAGATATTCACCAGCGCGGCGAACAGCGCGTCGTAGAGCGCCAGACGCATCCCGGCGCCGGTCAGAACCCAGGCGGCGAACCAGCCCGGCAGACTCTGGACGTAAGCCATTACCAGGCAGCCCGCTGAAATCATCAGCGTACCCGTGACCACCACCCGTTGCCCCCCAAAGCGGGCCAGTAGCCGGGCGACAAACGGGGAGAGCATCGCCATCATCAGCATGGCGATAGTCAGGCCAAAGTAGATTTCCGTTGCGGCCCAGCCGGTCTCCTGAGCAATCGCTCTGGCGAAAGTGCCGGGCATATAAAATGAGATTCCCCAGTTTATTAGCTGGTTGCACCCGGCGGCAAGCGTGACAGCGCCCGGCGCGGAGAGTGGTTTTGCAGATGTTTTCATGATCGTCCATTTTGTTACGCTGTTGTCGGCAGCATACCCTGCACGCTATTGTGGAGGCAGGCCGGTCCATTTATGACCCTTATAAGAGAAACTTTGTGATGATGACGCTCAATCTGGGAAATCTGGCGACGTTCCGCCTGGTGGTACAGCGCGGAAGCTTTTCCGCCGCTGCTGACCTGCTGGGGCTGTCGCAGCCTGCGGTAAGTCTGCAGGTACGTCAGCTGGAACAATTTCTCCAAACCAGACTGCTTGAGCGAACAGGACGAGGCATCAAAGCGACGGCGGCCGGCATCGCCCTGCTGGCGCACAGCGAGCGGATTGAACTGGCGGTGGGCGCGGCAGTGCAATCGGTTAGCGAATTCAATCGAGAAATCAGCGGCTCGATAACGTTGGGTACCGGGGCGACCGCCTGTATCCACCTGTTACCGCCGCTGCTGCAGAAGCTGCATCAGGATCACCCTCTGCTGACGGTGAGGGTCACGGTTGGCAATACCCTGGAAGTGGTTCGGGCTATCGAGGAGAACCGGCTTGATCTGGGCCTTTGTACGCTTCCGGCGAACGGACGCAGCCTGGCGGTGACGCCGGTTTTAGATGAAGAGTTTGTCGGTATTTTTAGCGATGCTCAGGACGACCTGCCCTCGCCGCTGACGCCAGAGGTTCTGCAATCATTGCCGCTAATTGCTTTTGAAGCGGGGAGCGGAACCCGGGATCTGATTGACGGCTGGTTTCGCCATAATGGACTGATGGTCGTGCCAGTCATGCAGTTAGGCAGCATTGAGGCGATTAAACGCATGGTGCGCGCGGGACTGGGATACAGCATCGTGCCGCGTATGGCGGTAGAGGATCCGCAGGATCGCGTCGGCCTGAAGGTACAATCGTTGACTCCGCGTCTGTATCGGCAGTTAGGCATCGTCATGCGGCAGGATAAAATCATCACTAAAGGCATTGCTGAAGTGCTGCGTTTGCTCTCTCAGACCGGTTGCTGAACAGCGTACCGCGCTTATTTTTGTACCGGCGTTTTTAGCGGATCTGAAGGTTCAACGGTGATAGTGGATTGCTGCGATTGCTTTTTGTCCTGATGATGGTACCAGGCACCGATGGAGGAGTAGACAAAGCGTCCAAAGAAGAAGATAAAGCTGATAAGCAGTACGATACGGGTCATGCGACGGTTAAATCGATGTCGTTTACGCATACTGGGTGCCTGACTCACAAAAGGTTCCTTAAAGTATACCCAAAGGATGGGCGATGTGCGTATTAAGGCACAGTAACGCGGAAGGGTCAATTGATGAGGATGTAAAAATCCCAGGGGTAAAACATTAATTAATGTTATATAAGATAATCCTCGTATTTACATGCTTTCTGCTTATCGCAAATTGATGTTAAAAAAAAGACATTATTAATATTAGCGACGTGATTTTTTGATTTATATCAATCGTCTATTCTCACCGACAACTAAAATCACCAGCCAGTTCCGCGTTGTTATTCCTTGCGCGATTATGACGGTTGGTTGGATGCCTGCCTGAATATACCCTGCAGGATTTAGGGTTATCCGTAGAGCATCTATGAACATTATTAAACTTTACAGACGATATCGGGATAAATGGTGGTCGCTGCCGCTCATCTTACCCATCCTTTTACTCCCCCTGGCAAGATGGGCGAACACCGTTGCTGTACTGAATGGTAATGAAGTTTATCTTTACTATTTACCTTTGGCGTTAGTGCTGAGCCTAATGCTGTTTTTCGGCTGGGCTGCTTTACCGGGGATCGTTGTCGGTTTGCTGCTTTCCATTACGCGCGGCATGACGCTGGAAGATTCCATCGGCGTGATTTTCCATTTTCTTATTCCGACCGTTCTTTGCTGGGGCGGGTATCGCGTTTTTGTTCCGCGAAGGCAGCAAATCTCGCATGGCAATGTGCGACTGATGCCTCAGCGATTGTTCTGGCAAATGTTGCTGCCATCGCTGATCTTTCTTATCCTTTCCCAAATCGCTGAATATCTGGGAATTCATCCTCGGGCGACCGGGTTGATTGGGGTCAACCCTTTAAGTTTGCGTTCACTTATCACCTTCCAGGCCCTGATGGCCGGATGCCTGACCGGCGTGCCGCTATGCTACTTTATTATTCGAATGATCCGCAACCCGCTCTATATTCGGGGTTTTGTTTCTCAGATTCGCCTGCAGATTGACCCGAAAATAAAGCCCTTAGAGTTTATTTTATGGGCGGCAGTGCTGTTAATTTTATTAGTGCTGCTATTAATGCCGCTGAGTAGTACAAGCACTATTTTTAGTACAAATTATACCTTGTCCTTGCTTATGCCGGTGATGTTGTGGGGGGCGATGCGCTTTGGCTATCGCTTCATTTCATTAGTCTGGTCCCCTGTTTTAATTGTAATTATCCACTTTCACTATCAATATCTCCCGCAGTCACCGATTTACAGTAATCAGCTGGCTATTACCTCCTCCAGCTATCTGGTGTTTTCATTTATTATCGCCTATATGGCGATGCTGGCGACGCAGCAGCGAATTTTTTATGCGCGGATGCGGCGGATGGCCTTTATTGATCCGGTTGTACGCTTGCCCAATATCCGCGCGCTGAGCCGGGCGTTAAATAAATCCTCCTGGTCAGTGCTGTGCTTCTTACGCATTCCCGAGCTGGAAATATTGGGCCGCCATTACGGCGTTCTGTTGCGCATTCAGTACAAGCAGCTGCTGGCCGAGTCGCTTGGCGATCTGTTGCAGCCCGGGGAGGATGTCTATCAGATGGCCGGGCATGAGCTGGTGGTCCATCTGAACAGTGAAGAGTATCAGCAGCGGGTCCCTCTGCTGTTTGAACAGCTCAAAAAGTTTCGCTTTGTCTGGAACGGTATGCCGCTGCAGCCGCCCGTGGGATTCAGCTATTGCCACGTTCGCTCTCCGGTGATGCATCTGCATTTACTGCTTGGAGAACTCAGCGGCGCGGCTGACCTTTCCCTGGCGACCGGAAGTCCTGAAAATTTACAGCGTCGCGGCGCCATTAATACCCAGCAGGAGCTGAAAGACAAAGTCACGATAATGAATCAGCTGGTGAAGGCGCTGGAGCACGATCGCTTCGTTCTGATGGCACAACCGATCGTCGGCATCCGGGGGGATAGCTATCATGAAGTTCTGCTGAGAATGCTGAACGACAACGATGAAATCATCATGCCGGATGCTTTTTTACCGGTGGCGCATGAGTTTGGACTGTCGGCGCGTATCGATAGCTGGGTCCTCGAACATACGCTGATCTTTATGGACAAGCGGCGCAAAAAGCTTCCTGGAATGCGTCTGGCGATAAATATCTCGCCGTTTTCAGTGAGTAACAGTTATTTTCATCAGCAGGTAAAAACGCTGCTGGAGCATTATGACATTGAACCCTGGCAGATTATTTTTGAGCTGACGGAGAACCATTCACTGACCAATCCCGAGCAGGCGCGGAAAACCCTGGCGCAGCTTCAGGACCTGGGCTGTCGGGTAGCGATTGATGACTTTGGCACCGGCTATGCCAGCTACGCGCGGCTGAAAACGATGAATGCGGATCTGCTGAAAATCGACGGTAGTTTTATTCGTAATCTGGTGACCAGCAGTCTGGACTATCAGGCCGTTGCCTCTATTTGCCTTCTGGCGAGGATGAAAAATATGCAGGTGGTGGCCGAATATGTCGAAACGCCCGAGATTCGGCAGGCTGTGGTTTCGCTGGGGATTGATTATATGCAGGGCTATGATATCGGCAAACCGGCCCCGCTTGAGGCGCTGGTTGAGGATTGATAAGCGAATGGGCCGGACGTCCGGCCCATATGCGCGAAACTAGCTTGCCGCGTCAGGCTTCTCTTCTTCGCTGATTTTCAGCCACCAGTCAGGCACCCCTTCCCAGTATTCCTGCTCTTTTTCCAGGTCGAGCAGCACCAGCGCATTCTGGCTAAACCAGTCGTGCGGGAAGGTCAGCGTCCAGTGGTTTGCCTCGGTTTTCAGCGTAAGGCTCGGCGGCGTTGTCGTTGCCTGACGCTGGTTATTCAGCAGCACGCCAAGGCGCAGCAGCTGAATTAACGGCAGAAACTGCTTCTTCTTAAACAGCGTGAAACGCGGTAAATCATCCAGCTTAATCGCTTTACGGTGATAGCGAACTAAGGTGGCCATCAGCATCTGCTGTTCCTGATTAAAGCCCGGCAGATCGCTGTTTTGCAGGATATAAGCCGAATGACGGTGCATGCCGCTGTGGTTAATATTCAAGCCGACTTCATGCAGCATGGTCGCCCATTTCAGCAGCGCCGCCAGATGGGGGTTCGCGAGCTTGGGATTCTGCTCCTGCCATTGCTCATAAATATGCGTGGTGGTCTCCAGCACCCGACGCGCCTGCTCGCGATCGATATTGTACTGGTTCGCCAGGCTCTGCGCGGTGCGGCTACGGATATCCTGGTGACGGAAACGTCCTTCCATCTCGTACAGTACGCCTTCGCGCAGCGCGCCGTCGGACAAGCGCAGCTCTTTAATCGCCAGCGCGTCAAACACCCCGCACAGGATAGCCAGACCGGGCGCAAAAACGGCTTTCCGATCTTCAGACAGCCCGGGCAGGCTTAGCGAGTCGAAGTTTTTATACTTCAGCAGCTCTTCGACCAGCATCTCGAGGCGCTCGGGAGTGATGAAGCCGTCTTTCTCGCCCATGGCCACCAGCACTTCGTGAGCGGCTTTAATGGTGCCCGACGCGCCCAGGGCGACGTTCCACCCCTGGATGCGGAACTGCCAGGCCAGAGTTTCCAGCTTCTGCACGGCGGAAAGACGCGCGCGCTGGAAATTCTCTTTGTTGATGACGCCGCCAGCAAAGTAGGCCTGAGAGAAGCTCACGCAGCCCATACGGCGGCTTTCCACCAGACGAGGCTCGAAATCCTCGCCGATAACCAGCTCGGTAGAGCCGCCGCCGATATCGATGACCAGCTTACGGCCTCGCTCCGGCTGCGTGTGCTCCACGCCCATAAAAATCAGACGCGCTTCTTCGTTGCCGGGAATGATTTCGATCGGGTAGGGGATGACCTGCTCCGCGCGTTTGAGGAACTCTGCGGCGTTTGTCGCCTGGCGCAGCGTGTGCGTGCCGACGATACAGACGCTTGATGGGTCAAAACCCTGCAGGCGCTCGGCGAACAGCGACAGGCAGTTCAGCCCGCGCGCAATAGCCTCTTCGCTCAGTACAGAGTTTTCATCCAGGCCGTCGGCCAGATGTACGCGCTGCTTCAGACGACCGATGATCTGCATTGCCCCGTCAACGACACGGGCGATCACCATATGAAAACTGTTCGAACCGAGGTCGACCGCAGCGAACTCCTGCGGCCGAGGGGCATTTTCGTTTATTGGCATAGGTTAATCGGGCTGTTCAAGTGATTTGAGGTAGTCGTATATCGCCATCTGTGCGCGCACTTTGCGGCGATTGCCGCGCGGCACGTAGCGATTACTCAGTTCTTTATCAAGATAGCGTGCTTTCACCGTATCGTTGAAGAGGAGATCGAAAATATCCAGTACCCGCTGTTTCAGGCGCGGATCCAGCAGCGGCGCGGCCACTTCGATACGATAGTCAATATTGCGCGTCATCCAGTCCGCGGACGATAGCCAAACCTGCTTATCGCCGCCGTTTTCAAAGCAATAAACGCGGTCATGCTCAAGGAAACGGTCAACAATGCTGGTTACGCGAATATTTTCGCTGATTCCTTCCAGACCGGGGATCAGCGAGCACATACCGCGAATAAGCAAATTAACCGGCACGCCGGAGCTGGAAGCGGCGTAGAGACGGTCTACCAGCCCCTTATCGACCAGGTTGTTCAGCTTCAGCATAATGCCCGACGGCTGACCATTTTGCGCGTTGGCGATTTCACGATCGATCATCTCATAAAGCAGGCGACGCGAGTTTTGCGGCGACACCAGCAGATAATCGAAGCTGACCGGGCGGTAGGGGTTTTCGATAAAGTTAAATACCCGGCGGACTTCATTGGTGATGCGCGCATCGGCGGTCAGCAGCGAGTAGTCGGTGTAAAGACGCGCGGTTTTTTCGTTGAAGTTGCCGGTGCCGATATGCGCATAGCGCACGACTTCATCGCCCTCTTTGCGCGAAACCAGGAACAGCTTGGCGTGGATCTTGAGGCCCGGCGCGGAGAAGATAACGTGCACGCCGGCTTCGGTCAGGCGTTTAGCCCAATGAATATTGGCTTCTTCATCGAAACGCGCCTGCAGCTCCACGACCACCGTCACTTTCTTACCGTTGTGGGCGGCGTGAATCATCGAGTCGATAATCCGTGAATCTTTCGCGACGCGGTAGATGTTGATTTTGATAGCCAGCACGCTTGGGTCGAAAGAGGCCTGGCGCAGCAGCTCAAGGACGTGTTCAAACGTATGGTACGGGTAGTAAAGCAGCACGTCGCGTTCGCGGATTGCGTCAAAGCCGTTGCGGAATTTATCAAACCACAGATGACGCAGACGCGGCATCGGTTTGTTGACCAGATTGGCTTTGCCGACGTTCGGGAAGCCGATAAAGTCTTTAAAGTTGTGGTAACGACCGCCCGGCAGCATTGAATCGTAGTTGGAGATGGAGAGCTTATCGCGCAGCATTTCGACCATCGCGTCGGGCATATCGCGCTGATAAACGAAGCGCACCGGCTCGGCGGTCAGGCGCTGTTTCAGGCTGGAGGACATCAGCTCCATCAGGCTCGACTCCATCTCGTGCACCAGATCGTATTCGGCGTCACGGGTCATTTTCATCGAGTAGGCGTTCAGCGCGTCGTAATCAAAAAAGCCCTTGAAGATATCATCCAGGCAGTAGCGCAGGATGTTATCTAACAGAATCATCGGCTTGCGGCGGCGAGGCGCTTCCGGCGGCAGGTTCACAAAACGCGGCACCTTGTCTGACGGAATTTCAAGCAGCGCGTAATTGATGGTATCCCCGCGAATAATCTCGACGGCCAGGTAGGTGTAATCATCCTTCAGGAACTGCACCAGATCCGTTTCGCGGTTAATCAGTATTGGCGTGATGTGCTGACGAAGATACAGCTTGAAGTAGTTACGCAGCCAGGACTGCTGGTTGACGGAGAGCTGGCGTTCGTTGATCAGGAAAATCTGGTTACGCGCCATTTCCAGCAGCAGCTCGTTGTATAAGCCGTCAAACTCCTGATCGGCCTTGAGCACGCGGGCCTGAATTTTGCCCAGCAGATGGCGAGAGTGTGCGGTACTGCCTTGTTCTTCGCTGATGATGATGCGGCGCTTCAGCTCGGCAAAGCGCACTTTATAAAATTCATCGAGGTTATTGGAGTAAATCCCTAAAAAGCGCATGCGCTCGATCAGCGGGTTGCTTTTGTCCGCCGCTTCCTGAAGTACGCGCTCGTTAAAGGATAACCAGCTGAGTTCTTTTTCGATGTATAGCTTTTCCTGGCCCATTACAGCTCACACTCCGGTAGATGTATGTTGCTATTTCATTATGGCGAGCTTTGCCACTGAATGTCCAATTATGTCAAAGAAGTATGACTGTTTTCTTTCAGTATATAGCGAAGAAAAACAGACGATTTTCGCGACTTACGTTATGTTCAAGGAAAGGTGAGATTCAGGAGCAAAACCATGTGGGAGACGCGAGCGTTAGAACTGAATAATCAGGATATATGGAACTGGTCATCGGTATGCAATCTGGTCAGGTATGCCTCTCTGCATGGCTTTAATACTATCGTGGTGGGGCAGGCAGATCTCTTCGGTAAGCTGGTGTCCCCGAAGGGATATACGCCTTTTCACTATAACGATAGCGTTTCCAGCCAGCAGAGAGCGCGCTGTATCTACCTTAATCGTCTCGCCATGTATTGCCGCGAGCAGGGGCTGCGATTTTATTTACAGGCAAAAGAGCTGGATTTCCCAACGGAATTGCTGTTGTCGCATAAGTATCTACTGGATAACCAGCAAGGGATCCTTTTTGATGTGGATTTCTGGAGCCGCTGGCTGACAGACAAAATTCGCGGCGTTTGTCAGGGAATTCCAGCTTTAACAGGGCTAATTATTGCGCTTTCCAGCACCGATGGTTTATTGCCGATTACGCGCCCTAAATGGGATATAAACGCCAGGGATGAGCCTGAAAATACCCGGCAACCGTCGCAAAGCTTTGTGCTCTATCGCCGTTGTTTTCAAGCGCTCAGCCAGGTGGTTACCGCACAAAATAAACATCTGGTTTTGCGGGTTTTCCCTGCAAGTAATGATGATCTTGGTACCGTTCTCGATGCTATCGAGCCGCTTCCGCCAAGCGTTTCGGTATCGATCAAGTTAACGCCAGAACGTTTCTGGCCAGCATTTCCAAATAATCCCGCACTGCTTCAGGTCACTATGCGAGACGTCTGGGTTGATATTGATTTAGCAGGCGAAGAGGTGGGCTGGGGCGTTATGCCTTTCTTGCGCATTGATGAGTTAAAAGGCCGACTGCTGTGGTGCCAAAGCGCGAATCCCAGAATCACCGGTGCGATATGCAAAACCAGTTGGGAGAGCGTTGATAACCACTGGATACCGGAAACGTTAAGCGAATGCAATCTGTTTGCCTGTAGCCAGCTGTTAGGTCATGGTGCGGGAAAGACCCAGGAGCAGCTATTGGATCTCTGGCTGGCTGAGCGTTACGGCTGGTGCCCCGATGTTACAGTCGCCCGCCGTTTTCAGCAGCTACTTGAGCAGGCAACGGAGGTGCTTTACCAGGCGATTTATGTTCGCGATCACGTTTTTCACCGCCATAGTCAGCTACCGGAAAGCTATGGTCAGGCAGTATGGAGTTTGTACAGCCAGCTGGCGCGTAATCACTGGCTGCCGGGGTCGGCCCAGGATATCCACTTCACGCGTGACGATCCGCAAATATCGATGGAAAACCTCACGCGAATTGCGCAAGAGAAGGATGAGGTAGCGGCAGATGCCCTGAAGCTATGCGCGCAGGCGCTGGAGTTTGCCGAGAATGCCGCGTTTCCCACGGCGCTCTATCGGCTCTGGCAGAATGAATGGCGGGGGCTCGTACTCTACTGTCAGCTGTTCACGCATGCACAGAAAGCTTTTTTTACGCTGCATTTTGCTCGTGAGGTGGAGAATAGCTGGAGTATGAGAGAAATCTGCCATATCAACGTGCAGGCGTTGTATCAGGGGGCATCCGAAATGGAGATGCTTTGCCAGCAGATGAACGAAGCATCGCCTGGGTTTTATATCATGTTCGATGCGGGTCGGGTTCGTAGCCTGGCTGATAGCCTGAGTAGCGAACTATCGGCACTCAGGCATTAGGTATTAACGCGTGCGGTATAAAGCCTCGACCAGGCTGAGCATCGCCAGCGCCTGGCCATATGGCATCGCAGTTAGGGGGATTCGTCGGTAATGGTCAAGGTCGTGTCCCATTGCCGTGCCAAATGAAACCTGGGTTAACTCTCCCTCCGGCGAGATATGCTCAATAATGCCTGCGATTGCTCGTTCGGCAACGGGTAGATAGCTGTCGTCCAGGTAGCCGAGACGTATCGCTTTCAGGATACCGGCTGCAAATCCCCCTGTTGCTGAGGCTTCAGCGTAGCTTGTTGCATCATCTAATAGCGTCGGCCATAGCCCGTTTTCACATTGACAGCGGGCGAGGGCGGATACCTGGCCCTGCAGGATGTTACAGAGCTGGCGATAGAAGGCGTCATGCTCATCAAGATTGAGCATTTCCAGTAGTTCAGGAATCGCCAGTGTTATCCAGCTATTGCCACGAGCCCATCGGGCACCGGCAAAATGATGCCTGCCGTCGAAATTCCAGCCGTGAAACCATAAACCACTTTTTCTATCCGTAAGGTAGTGAATGTGCTGTAGAAATTGAAATTTTGCTTCTTCTACCCAGTAAGGTTTTTGCAATAAAAGCCCAATCCTGGCCAGAGGCAGGACCGCCATCATCAAGGTGTCATCCCAGATTTGCTGATAATGCGCGTTTTCGTAGGTGACATGCTGCATGCAGCCTTCATCAGTGCGCGGAATCTGACGATAAAGCGCATCTCCCCACACTTCCAGATACGCGCGCCATTCGTGACGAGCGTCCTGCTGGTAGCGACTGGCAAGCGTCAAAAAAGGGATCGCGGTATTAATATTCTTCTCCGGCGTTCCTTCGGCGAAACGGGCGCTGAACCAGTCGTCAATAATCTGCCTGGCGCGAGATGAGCCGGTAAGTTCATGGTAGCGGTAGAGACCAAACAAGCCGATACCATGTGTCCATTCCCATCCAGCCCAGCCTTTTGTATCAATCACGCGCCCGTCAGGCAGGCGCTGCAGGAATTGACCATTGTCATCCTGAATTGCGGTGAGGCTATCGATCAGTTTTTCGATAAGACGGATGATTTCAGGATGGCTTATTTTCTGCGACATAGTGATTCCTTTGCGCTGTCGTTTCAGCTGTATGCTGCCAGTGGGTATTCATATGCGGATGCCCGGTAAGTAACTCTACGGTTTGTCGTACCTGTGTTGATGCATCTTCGGGTTTACCGCCAGACCGCAGACGCTCTAGCTCGAAGGTAAGCGTCTTATGACACTCCTGGCTTAGACGAAAGCGAAACGCGCCGTACATCGCCAGCAGAGTGAGTAAACCCGGCCCGATAAGGAATACCCACCAGATGCCGTTTAGCGCGGCGGCATCTTGCGACTCTGCGCCTTTGGTAAAGCCAAACGCCTCCAGCGCCAGTCCAACAATAAACAGGGCGAGGGCCTGGGAAAATTTGCGCGTTAGCATCATGACGCCCGCGTAAATGCCTTCACGTCTGACGCCGGTATAAGCTTCATCCACATCAGGTAAAAAGTTGTAGACGTTCCATGGAATAAGATAGGTTCCGCCGCGTGCGATGCCCATCACGATGGCCCCGCCGAATAAGAACCCTGATAAATGGCTAATGGAGGCGGAAAGCTGGCTGAACCACAGTAGAGCGCACATAATCAGTGCAATTGCCAGTTTGTAGGCGTTGCCGTTGCCGATGCGAATACAAAGCCAGGTAAAGAAAGGGATGGCAAAAAATTGAAATAGCGTCATCAGGCTCATTGCCTGGGAAGCTAAGGATGCGCCGACCTGAAGTACATATGTAAGATAGTGCATAAACAGCGAGCCGAAAATATCCAGGGCGACGGCTCCGCCAACGTACATCATGATGTGAATACGAAAAGTACGTAAACGGAAAGTTGAAGCCATTTCTCGATACAGCGAAATAATTGTTTTCCCCATCCCGCACTGAGTCGAAGGCGGCGGGAGATTCTCCCGTTCCCAGGTTCCCCGCCAAACGAAGATCCACGGTAGGGCGAAGAGTACGGAAAAGACCAGGCCGATATATAAAAATGCCTGCGATTTATCGGCGACGTGCGCCAAAATTTGTCCTGGGATAAGTGCAGATAAAAACGCTGTCGCCTGGGCAAATAGCATCCGCGCGCCAGACATTTTTGAACGCAGATCGTAACGCGAGGTCATCTCCGCAGGCAGCGTATCGTAGGGCACCATCAAGAGGGTAAAAACGGTGCTGAATAACAAATAAGTACCAAGATACCAGGAATAGCCAAAACCGCTTACCCACATCAGGGCAAAGCAAAAGGAGAGCGGCGCGCCGATAATAAAGAATATTCGGCGTCGCCCCCAGCGCGTGCGAATATTGTCGGTGATATAACCCATGATCGGGTCGGTGATGCCATCCCAAATTTTGGCGATCGCAAAGATGGATGCGGCGGCGGCGGGAGAAAGGCCCGCCACTTCAATATAAAAATAAAGCAGCCAAAGCCCGGTGATCGTCATTGCCCCGCTGCCGAAGATATCGCCCATCCCCCAGCAGAGAATATTGCGTGTTTTTACTTCCCGTGGTGCCGTTACTGTCCTCGTCATTTTCCTGTCTCTTCTGTCAGTAAAGAGGAAGTAGCACAGTAAAAGAGGTGAAAATTTTGCGGAATCGTCATTAAGGCGCTTTTGTTAAGAACTGAGAGCGGGGCGGAGAAAGCGGATTAAATGAAATAAATAGCGTGATATGGCCGGCAGTATTAGGACGGGCGAAAAAATGAAATGTGATAGCCATCGCTATTTCTGCGGAAGGAGCGAGAAGAAATGTGTCCGAAATCACAGATGAACTGCGGGAAAAAAGGACGTTGTGAGAACGGCGACAGATTACTTATGTCGATGCTGTTTTGCCCTACGGCGATCGATAATGACTGTGTTCAGATAGCATTCCCATTTCATCTCAGGAAATCCTATGAACATTTTTCTTTCAAACTGGCGCCCGCACGCAGATGGTATTACTCGCGACACTGAGATTTTTCAAAAAGCGCTGGATACCTTATCGCAAGCGGGCGGCGGTACGCTGGTGGTGGAAAGTGGAAAATATTACCTTGGCGGGTTACGCATGGGGTCAAACACCTGCCTGTGGTTGTCACCCGGTGCAGAACTCATCGTCAGCGATAATTATGCTGATTTCACCCAGGCGGTGGCCTTAAGCCGCGCAGAGTGCTCAGACCGGGCTTTCCTCTATGCCCAGGATGCCGAAAATATCTCGATTTGTGGGGGCGGTACTATTTACGGTAATGCAGATGGTTGGTTCTCCTCATCGGTTGATGATATGGGCTATCGCACGCCCGCCGAACAGCGGCCGCGCATGATTCTTCTGGAAAATTGCCAGCGGGTCAGGCTGGAAAATATCTGTATACACCATGCGCCGATGTGGACAATTCATCTTGTTTCATGTTCACAGGTGGTGATGGATGGCATTACCGTCGATAACGATCTGACAATGGCAAATACTGATGCGCTGGATATCGATAGCTGTCAGCAGGTACACGTTGCTAATAGTTTTTTTAGTGCGGCGGACGATGCAATTTGTCTGAAAACCACCGATAAACCGGCGGCTATCCAACGTCCTCTACGTCAGGTGACGATCGTCAATTGTACCCTGCGCTCAAAAAGCTGCGCTTTTAAAATCGGCACGGAAACCTGGCAAGATATTGAAGATATTGTGGTCAGCAACTGCACTATCTATGATTCGAATCGCGGTATCGGCCTGATTTCACGAGATGGCGGTCGGCTACGAAGAATGCTCTTTACCAGCATGACTTTTGAGTGTGTGGCGGCGCCAGCCTGTCACTGGGGGGAGGCGGACCCGATTTTCCTCTCCGCGCGCCGCAGGAATCCGCAGATCGAGCCCGGTGAGATTACGCAAATCCAGTTTCGTGGGCTTTGCGGAGAATGTGAAGGCGCCATCAATATGCACAGTGAAACCCCTTCCATGATCAACCGAATACGACTCGAGAGTATTCAGCTTACCCAGCGACTGCATTGCCACGGTTGGCAGGGGAATTATGATATTCGTCCGCCGTGTAATCCTTTTTCGCCAACAGGAATGGGTATCGATAACGCCTGGTGCCTCAACCCAGAAACGGGAAAGGCCTGGGGAGTCGAACCCTATCCCGGAGGGCTACCCGTCCTGTTTGCGCAGGGGGTTTCCGATTTAGTCATCAGAGAACTTGATTGGCAGCGTCCAGTTCCCCTACCGGCAGGCTGGAATACGCAAGCGCTGTGTCTGGAAAAATGCGAGCGGTCATCCGTGCGGGAAACCTGAGCTAATGAAAAACGCCTCCAGCGGACGCCAGAGGCGGGGAAGTTTACTCTTCTGCCGCATATCCCTGCGGTGGAAGAGGAACATCATCAAGCCAGGCTTCGTTTCCTTCCGCGCGCAGGCGGCCGTCGACAAACCAGCTGATAGCCAGGGGATAGATATCGTGCTCCTGCGCCTGTACGCGAGCGGTAATGTCGTCCTCGGTATCTTCAGCGAAAACCGGTACCTTTGCCTGCAGAACCACCGGACCTCCGTCCAGCTCATCGGTCACAAAATGCACCGACGTCCCGTGCTCCTCATCGCCATTTTCCAGCGCCTGACGATGGGTGTGCAACCCCGGATATTTTGGCAGCAGGGAAGGGTGGATATTCAGCATGCGCCCCTGGTAGTGGGCGACAAAAGCCGGGCTAAGAATACGCATGTAGCCGGCGAGAACCACCAGATCCGGCGCGTAAGCATCGATCTCGTGCATCAGCTCGCGGTCGAAAGCTTCCCGGTTGGCAAACTGGCTGGCGGCGAGCGCGTGAGCCGGAATATTGGCCGCGCGCGCGCGCTCAAGGCCGAACGCGTCGGCCTTGTTGCTGAAGACTGCACGCAGGGTGCCGTTGATTTTTTTCCGGGCGCAGGCGTCAATAATCGCCTGCAGGTTGCTACCGTTACCGGAAATCAGCACCACGATGTTTTTCATTCAATGACCACACGCTGTTCGGAATCAGAGGCTTTGATATACCCTATTTTCCACGCGCTTTCACCTTTGTCGTTCAGGAAGGCAATGGCTTTATCCGCCGCTTCCGCCGGCAGCGCGATGACCATGCCGACGCCGCAGTTAAAGGTGCGATACATTTCGTGGCTGCTAACGTTACCCGCGGTTTGCAGCCAGTTGAACACGTCCGGCCACTGCCAGGAGGATTCATCAATGACCGCCTGGGTGTTGTCCGGCAGCACGCGCGGGATGTTTTCCCAGAAGCCGCCGCCGGTCAGGTGGGCGATGGCGTGCACGTCAACGTTGGCGATCAGGTCGAGTACGGATTTCACATAAATGCGGGTCGGCGCCAGCAGATGGTCGGCCAGCGGCTTACCGTTGAGATCGGTGGTTTGCGGGTCAACGCCGCTGACTTCGATAATTTTGCGCACCAGAGAGTAGCCGTTAGAGTGCGGGCCGCTGGAAGCCAGCGCCACCAGCACGTCGCCATCGGCCACTTTGCTGCCGTCGATAATTTCTGATTTTTCTACTACCCCAACGCAGAAACCGGCCACGTCATAATCTTCGCCGTGGTACATGCCCGGCATTTCCGCCGTCTCGCCGCCCACCAGCGCGCAGCCTGACTGCAGACAACCTTCGGCAATGCCGCTGATTACGCTCGACGCAGTATCGACATCCAGTTTGCCGGTCGCGTAGTAATCAAGGAAGAACAGCGGCTCTGCGCCCTGAACCACGAGGTCGTTTACGCACATAGCGACCAGGTCGATACCGATAGTGTCGTGACGCTTGAGGTCCATCGCCAGACGCAGCTTGGTGCCGACGCCGTCGGTGCCGGAGACCAGAACCGGTTCGCGATACTTCTGCGGCAGCGCGCACAGCGCGCCGAATCCGCCCAGTCCACCCATCACTTCCGGGCGGCGGGTTTTCTTCACCACGCCCTTAATACGGTCGACGAGAGCGTTGCCTGCATCAATATCCACGCCGGCATCTTTATAGCTGAGAGAGGTTTTATCGGTCACTGCGAAGTCTCCACGCGTTTGCGGTAGCAATAAAAAACGGCGCAATTCTAACAGGGATAGCAAACGTTTGCGAGCCTGCTTTGCAGCCGATGCAAAACGGCCGTTAAGTGCGCAAATTTGATACTGTTCACGAAAATGAAACCGGGTACATTCTTCTGCTTGCCAGCGTTGTCGGGAATAATCATCATGCCAGTGAAACCGGTTTCTTTCCTGATTTCTGGAGAGATAAACCGCGAATGTGATGGATTCTGGAGGAAAGCTGAGGATGAACATTGCCGCATTTGATATCGGTGGCACGGCGCTAAAAATGGGGGTAATGACGCGCGAAGGCACGCTGCTGGAGAAAGGAAAGCAGAACATCGTCGACAGCGACGGCGACCAGATCCTGCAGGCGATGCTGGCGTGGATCGCCGCTCACCCGGCGTGTGAAGGGGTGGCAATCAGCGCGCCCGGCTACGTTAACCCGCACACCGGCTTTATCGAAATGGGCGGCGCCATCCGTAAATTCGATAACTTCGCCATCAAGCGCTGGCTTGAGCAGCAGGTTCGCCTGCCCGTGGCCATTGAGAATGATGCCAACTGCGTGCTGCTGGCCGAGCGCTGGCGGGGTAAAGCCGCCGACATGAGCAATTTTCTGGTCCTGACCATCGGCACCGGCATCGGCGGGGCGATTTTCTGTAATAACCAGCTGGTCCACGGCGCGCGCTTCCGCGCCGGCGAGTTCGGCTATATGCAAACCGCGCGTCCGGGCACCCGCGATGTGCGGCGCTATTCGATGAATGAAAACTGCACGCTGCGCGTGCTGCGCCATCGCTACGCTGAACATATCGGCAAGGCGCTGGATGACGTCACTGGCGAAGAGATTTTTGACCGCTACGATGCGGGCGACGCCACCTGTCGACGTCTGGTCGCTGAATTCTTTAACGGCCTGGGTACCGGGCTTTACAACCTCGTCAACTTATTCGACCCGCAAACGATTTTGATCGGCGGCGGGATTGTGGAACGACCGGGCTTTCTGGCGCTGCTGCGCGAACATCTGGCCTGGTTTGGCATTGCGGAATATATCGACACCGTCAGCCACGGCAACGATGCCGGGCTGGTAGGCGCGGTTTACCATTTCAATCAGCAATACCGGTCGCAGAGCGGCGACTGCGCATAGGGAGAGAACATGTCCGGATTTAAAGAAGGTTTTCTGTGGGGCGGCGCGGTGGCGGCGCATCAGCTGGAAGGCGGCTGGAAAGAGGGCGGTAAAGGGGTGAGCGTCGCCGACGTGATGACCGCAGGCGCGCACGGCGTACCGCGCGAAATCACCGATGGCGTGCTGCCGGGGAAAAACTACCCCAACCACGAAGCGATTGATTTTTATCATCGCTATAAAGACGACATTCGGCTGTTTGCCGAAATGGGCTTCAAATGCTTCCGCACCTCTATTGCCTGGACGCGCATCTTTCCGCTGGGCGATGAGCAAGAACCTAACGAGGCCGGGCTGCAGTTTTACGACGACCTGTTCGATGAGTGCCTGAAGCACGGTATTGAGCCGGTGATTACGCTCTCCCACTTCGAAATGCCGTACCATCTGGTGACGGAGTACGGCGGCTGGCGTAACCGTAAACTGATTGATTTCTTCGTCCGCTTTGCCCGGGTGGTATTTACCCGCTACCAGCACAAAGTGAAGTACTGGATGACCTTCAATGAGATCAATAACCAGGCCAACTTCCACGAAGATTTTGCGCCGTTCACCAACTCCGGACTGAAATATCTGCCGGGGGAGGACCGCGAGCCGGTCATGCTTCAGGCGGCGCACTATGAGCTGGTCGCCAGCGCGCTGGCGGTTAAAGCCGCCCGCGAAATTAACCCGTCATTGCAGATTGGCTGCATGATCGCCATGTGTCCGATTTACCCGCTGAGCTGCGCGCCCAACGACATGATGATGGCGATGAACGCCATGCATCGCCGCTACTGGTTTACCGACGTTCACGTGCGCGGCCGCTATCCGCAGCACCTGCTGAACTACTTCGAGCGTCGCGGTTTTGCGCTGGACATCACCGAAGAAGACCGCGTGGCGCTGACTCAGGGCTGCGTCGACTATATCGGCTTTAGCTACTATATGTCGTTCGCCACGAAAGCAACGGATGATAATCCGCAGCTGGATTACGATGAAAGCAAGAGCCTGGTTTCCAACCCGTACGTGCAGAAGTCAGACTGGGGCTGGCAGATTGATCCGGTCGGGCTGCGCTACTCCCTGAACTGGTTCTGGGACCATTACCAGCTGCCGCTGTTTATTGTGGAGAACGGCTTTGGCGCCATCGACGTGCGCGAAGCGGACGGCTCGGTGGATGACCAGTATCGTATTGACTACCTTTCCGCCCATATCGCCGAAATGAAAAAAGCGGTTGTTGAGGATGGCGTCGACCTGATGGGCTATACCCCGTGGGGCTGTATCGACCTGGTTTCCGCGGGAACCGGTGAGATGAAAAAACGCTACGGCTTTATCTACGTGGATAAAGATAATGAGGGCAACGGCACGCTGGCGCGTAGCCGTAAGAAATCTTTTGCCTGGTATCAGCAGGTTATCGGCAGCAACGGCGAAAAGCTATAAACGGCCGTAAAGCCCCATTCAGCCCCGCCTTCGCGGGGTTTTTTTATTTTGTCTTATACTGGCTCAGGCAGCGTAAAGCATTTTGGTTGATCCCGGTCAAACATATCGGCTATGGCGTAAAAGGAAAAAGGCGGTATAATCCGGCGATTTTTTTTGTGGCTGCCCCTCAGAGGAGAAAGAGAATGAAGATCGTGGAAGTGAAACACCCACTCGTCAAACACAAGCTGGGCCTGATGCGTGAGCACGACATCAGCACCAAACGCTTCCGTGAACTCGCCTCAGAAGTTGGCAGCTTACTGACTTATGAAGCTACTTCCGATCTGGCGACCGAAAAAGTCACCATCGAAGGCTGGAACGGCCCGGTAGAAATTGAGCAGATCAAAGGCAAGAAAATTACCGTAGTGCCGATTCTGCGCGCGGGTCTGGGGATGATGGAAGGCGTGCTTGAGCACGTGCCGAGCGCGCGTATCAGCGTGGTGGGCATCTATCGTAACGAAGAGACCCTTGAGCCGGTGCCTTACTTCCAGAAGCTGGTATCCAACATCGACGAACGCATGGCGCTGGTGGTTGACCCGATGCTGGCGACCGGCGGCTCCATGATCGCCACCATCGACCTGCTGAAAAAAGCGGGCTGCTCCAGCATTAAGGTGCTGGTTCTGGTGGCGGCGCCGGAAGGCATCGCCGCGCTGGAGAAAGCGCATCCGGACGTTGAGCTGTACACCGCGTCCATCGACCAGGGCCTGAACGAGCACGGATACATTATTCCGGGGCTCGGCGACGCCGGCGATAAGATTTTTGGTACGAAATAAATGATGAAGTAGAAAAAGCCGACTTTGAGAGTCGGCTTTTTTTTGAATAAAAACACACCAACAGCAATCAACAAACGACTCTCAGAGGAAAATGCCATGACGCGCCGTGCTATCGGGGTGAGTGAAAGACCGCCGCTTTTACAGACAATCCCGCTTAGTTTGCAACATCTGTTCGCCATGTTTGGCGCAACGGTACTGGTGCCCGTTCTGTTCCATATCAACCCGGCCACGGTACTGCTGTTTAACGGCATCGGAACGCTGTTATATCTTTTCATCTGCAAAGGCAAAATTCCGGCTTATCTCGGATCGAGCTTTGCGTTTATCTCCCCGGTGCTGCTTCTGCTGCCGCTGGGCTACGAAGTCGCTCTCGGCGGCTTTATCATGTGCGGCGTGCTGTTTTGCATCGTCTCCTTTATTGTCAAAAAAGCCGGAACCGGCTGGCTGGACGTGATGTTCCCACCGGCGGCGATGGGCGCGATTGTCGCGGTTATCGGCCTGGAGCTGGCGGGCGTGGCGGCGAATATGGCCGGTCTGCTGCCCGCTGACGGGCAATCGCCGGACAGCAAAACCATTATTATTTCGATGGTGACGCTGGCGGTGACGGTTTTCGGTTCGGTGCTGTTCCGCGGTTTCCTGGCGATTATCCCGATTTTAATCGGCGTCCTGGTCGGCTACGCGCTCTCCTTCGTGATGGGCGTCGTCGATACCACGCCCATCGCCGAGGCCCACTGGTTCGCGCTGCCGACCTTCTACACCCCGCGCTTTGAATGGTTTGCGATTTTCACCATTCTCCCCGCCGCGCTGGTGGTGATCGCCGAGCACGTTGGACATCTGGTAGTCACGGCCAATATCGTCAAAAAAGATCTGATCCGCGATCCGGGCCTGCATCGTTCAATGTTTGCCAACGGCCTGTCTACGGTGATCTCCGGCTTCTTTGGCTCCACGCCAAACACCACCTACGGCGAGAACATTGGCGTGATGGCGATCACCCGCGTCTACAGTACCTGGGTTATCGGCGGCGCGGCGATCATCGCGATTCTGCTCTCCTGCGTCGGCAAGCTGGCGGCGGCGATCCAGATTATCCCGCTGCCGGTAATGGGCGGCGTCTCGCTGCTGCTGTACGGGGTTATCGGCGCTTCGGGTATTCGCGTGCTGATCGAATCTAAAGTCGATTACAACAAGGCGCAGAACCTGATTCTGACCTCCGTTATCCTGATCATCGGCGTCAGCGGGGCAAAAGTGCATATCGGCGCCGCCGAGCTGAAAGGCATGGCGCTGGCGACCATCGTTGGCGTCGGGCTGAGCCTGATCTTCAAACTGATTAGCGTGCTGCGTCCGGAAGAGGTGGTTCTCGACGCTGCGGATAGCGAAGAAGCAAAACATTGATCCTTATACCGGGCGGCGATCCTGCCCGGTTCTCTCCTTGCGTATTTCTGTGCTAAACTCTCCGCGTTTTTCTGCAAGCCTATGTTGAGGTCCATCTGAACGCACCGGCACAGCTCTCTTTGCCACTGTATCTTCCCGATGATGAAACTTTCGCGAGTTTCTGGCCGGGCGATAACCCTTCTCTTCTTGCCGCCCTTCAGAACGTGCTGCGGCAGGAACATAGCGGATACATCTACATCTGGTCACGCGAAGGGGCGGGGCGCAGCCATCTCCTGCACGCGGCCTGCGCGGAGCTCTCTCAGCGCGGCGATGCGGTGGGCTACGTACCTCTGGATAAACGGACGTGGTTTGTTCCTGAAGTGCTGGACGGGATGGAACACCTGTCGCTGGTTTGTATCGATAATATTGAGTGCGTAGCGGGCGATGAACTGTGGGAAATGGCGATTTTCGACCTCTACAACCGCATTCTCGAGTCCGGTAAAACCCGGCTGCTGATTACCGGCGACCGACCGCCGCGCCAGCTCAAGCTTGGCCTGCCGGATCTGGCTTCGCGTCTTGACTGGGGGCAAATCTACAAGCTGCAGCCGCTGTCGGATGAAGACAAGCTCCAGGCGCTTCAGCTTCGCGCCAGACTGCGCGGTTTCGAAATGCCGGAAGACGTCTGTCGGTTCCTGCTTAAGCGGCTGGATCGCGAAATGCGTTCGCTGTTTATGACGCTCGATCAGCTCGATCGCGCTTCCATTACCGCCCAGCGCAAGCTGACCATTCCTTTCGTGAAAGAGATCCTCAAGCTTTAGCGGGCCGCGGCCTGAGGATCAACAACTTAGTTAACGATTTCCAGAACCTGCTCCGGCGGGCGACCGATACGGGCCTCGCCGTGGCTAACGACGATAGGCCGTTCAATCAGCTTTGGATTATCAACCATCGCCTGGATCAGCGCATCTTCGCTCAGCTGCGGGTTAGCGAGATCGAGGGATTTATAGAGATCTTCTTTCTGGCGCATTAAGTCGCGCGCGCTGGCCATCCCCAGCATCTTCAGCAGCTGGCGCAGCGTGGCGGCATCCGGCGGCGTCTCCAGATAGAGCACCACTTCGGGGTCGATGCCGTTAGCCTTCAGCAGGCTCAGCGTGTCGCGACTCTTGGAGCAGCGCGGGTTGTGATAGATTTTGACCGTATCGGACATGAGGTCTCCTTACATTTTCTGGTACGGTTTGAAGCGTTCCTGCAGCTGACGCAGCTGATCGATACGCGCATCGTAGCGGGCCTGCTGCAGGCTGCCTAATTTTACCTGTGAGCTGGCGCTGCTGAGCAGGGTAATGGCCTGATCGAGTCGGCCAACCAGCGCCATGCCTTCCGCTCGGGCTGCCAGCTCCTGATCGCGATTTCCCAGTTTAGCTTCCGCTTGCGCCAGCAAATCCCAACCATTGACGTCATCTTTATTATTGAAGGTATAGCGGTTAAGGATCGTCGCCGCTTCCCCCGGCTGCCCGCCTTCCAGCAGGGCGTTGGCGAGGTTGAGCTGCAGCACCGGATTAGTACGCAGCTCGCGGGCGCCCTTCAGGCGATTAATCGCGTCTGTGGCTCTCTTTTGCCCGAGATCGATATCGGTCGCCAGGTCAAGGTACCAGGCGTTCTGCGGTTCGGCGCTCAGCAGCGGCTGTAGCGTTTTGCGCGCCAGATCGTAATTGTTGCTGCCCATCGCCAGCAGCGCGCGGCCGTACTGGGCGGCGTGCTGTTCGCGAATATTGCCTTTTTCCCAGCTGCTCAGCAGGTCGTTGCCTAGCTTATTGTCGCCGGAGGTGTACATTCCCAGCGTTCTGGCTTTTGCCAGGTAGAAGTCAGCCGAGGATTGCACGACAACCGGGCGCATCTGGTTCGCACGGTTGCGGGCGTCGGCGAGACGGCTTTCCGGTAAGGGGTGGGTCAGCAGCATTTCCGGCGGCCGGGTCGAGTAGCGCGACTCGTCAAGCAGCTTACCCATAAACGCCGGCATCGCCTGCGGATCGAAACCTGAACGTTGAAGGACCTGAATGCCAATGCGGTCTGCCTCTTCCTCGTTTTGGCGGGTAAAGCTGATCAGCCCCTGCTGGCTGCCCGCCAGGGTGCCGGTCAGCGCGGCCATCCCGGCCTGCGGGCTGGCCATCGCCAGCAGAATCGACCCCAAAGCGCCAACCCAGGTCAGCGGAGCGTTACGCTTTTGGTCTTCCATCGCGCGGGCAAGGTGGCGCTGGGTGACGTGAGAAATTTCGTGCGCCATTACCGACGCCAGCTCGCTTTCATTATCCGAGTAGCGGAACAGGGCCGAGTGCAGTACGACGTTACCGCCGAAGAAAGCAAAGGCGTTTATTTGATCGTTATTAATCAGATAAAAGTGGAACGGGGTGCGAACGGAATTGGCGTGCGACACCAGGCGCATGCCTAAACCGTTAATATACTGCACCAGCAGCGGATCGTTGATTAACGGCGCGCTGCCGCGCAGCTGGCGCACGTAGTAATCTCCCATCTGCATTTCCTGGCCGATGGAGAGCGTGCTTCCTGCGGAGGTGCCCATGTCCGGCAGAGTGTCTGCGGTATCGGCAAAAGCAGGGAATATTGAACCCAGCGTCAGCGACGCTATGACGGTCGCCACCAGCGTTTTCTTCAACTGCCTGAACATAACCTCTGTCCTGTAATGTAGGTGTGCCAGTTTGACCGATTGTGCGGCGTAATGTTCCCTGACCGCAAGCAGGTCCAGCGAGTTTAGCCGTCGTTCGCGGCGTTGCAAATATGATATTCATCCGGCCAGTAATGTTTGTGGTTTTACCCATAAAAAGCGAAGTCTTTTTTGTGACATTTCGATACAATTCCTGAGATTGTTACAGCTCCGCTCTTCAGGGAAGGGTTTTATGCTCCAGATGTTAATGCAGTGGTACCGTCGTCGGTTCAGCGACCCGGAGGCGATAGCGCTGCTGGTCATTTTGCTGGCTGGGTTCGGCATTATGTTTTTCTTCAGCGGCCTGCTGGCACCTTTGTTAGTGTCGATTGTTCTGGCCTATCTGCTGGAGTGGCCCACCGTCAGACTGGAGCGTATCGGGTTTTCACGTACCTGGGCCACCTCGGTCGTTCTGATTCTGTTCGTCGGCATTCTGCTGCTGATGGCGTTTGTGGTGATGCCGGTTGCCTGGCAGCAGGGCATTTATCTGATTCGCGATATGCCCGGGATGCTGAATAAACTTTCCGATTTCGCCGCCACGGTGCCGCGCCGTTATCCGGCCCTCATGGATGCCGGCATTATCGACGCGATGGCGGAGAATATGCGCAGCCGGATGTTAACCGTCGGCGACTCGGTGGTGAAATATTCGCTGGCCTCTCTGGTCGGGCTGCTGACCCTGGCGGTCTATCTGGTGCTGGTGCCGCTGATGGTTTTCTTTCTGCTGAAAGATAAAGAGCAGATGCTTAACGCCGTACGCCGGGTGCTGCCGCGCAACCGCGGCCTGGCCGGGCAGGTATGGAAAGAGATGAACCAGCAAATTACCAACTATATTCGCGGTAAGGTGCTGGAGATGATCGTCGTCGGCGTGGCGACGTGGATTGGCTTTATCCTTTTTGGCCTCAACTATTCGCTGCTGCTGGCGGTGCTGGTAGGGTTCTCGGTATTAATCCCCTATATCGGCGCGTTTGTGGTCACCATTCCGGTGGTGGGCGTGGCGCTGTTCCAGTTTGGCGCGGGAACCGAGTTCTGGAGCCTGTTTGCGGTGTACCTGATTATTCAGGCGTTGGATGGCAACCTGCTGGTGCCGGTACTCTTCTCGGAAGCCGTTAACCTGCATCCGCTGGTGATTATTCTGTCGGTGGTTATTTTTGGCGGTCTGTGGGGATTCTGGGGCGTGTTCTTCGCTATTCCGCTGGCGACGCTCATCAAAGCGGTGGTGCACGCCTGGCCGGATGGCCTGATAGTGGAAGACGAGCATTAGCGCTAAGCCGCAAGGAATGCCCTAAAAAAAGACGCCGGGTGGTTGAGAACGACCCGGCGTCTTGCGTTTATCTTAGCGTCAGGCGTTTTCTTTCAGCCAGTTCAGCACCACGTCGTGGTGATTGCTGGTTTTGAAATCATCAAACACATGTTCGATTTTGCCGTTGGCGTCGATGAGGAAGCTAATACGATGGATACCGTCGTAGGTTTTCCCCATAAAGGTTTTTTCACCCCAGATACCAAACTGCTCGCATACCTGATGATCTTCATCAGACAGCAGAGTGAAGTTCAGCAGCTCTTTTTCGGCGAAACGGGAGAGTTTTTCTGGTTTATCCGTACTGATACCCAGTACTTCAACGCCTGCTTTTTTCAGGTCGTCCATATTATCGCGTAAACCGCACGCCTGTACGGTGCAGCCCGGGGTCATGGCTTTCGGATAAAAATAAACCAGAACACGCTGTCCCTGGAAGTCGGTCAAATTTACTTCCTCGCCGTCCTGGTCCGGTAAGCTAAATTTCGGTGCAATATCACCGGCTTTCAGTGGGTTCATCACTCAAACTCCATCCTGTTCATCATGCTGTGAATAATTAACAATGTTAATACTGCCTTGTGCATTCAGTTCTGTACATAGGGCTTTGAACGCTTGTTCGATATTTGATGCATTTTGCGTAGTCGGGCTGTGGGCGGTGATTTGAATAAAAAGCTGTGCTGACTCGTCGTTCGCTCCGGGCTGAGTGCGGGAAACCAGCTCGGCAATGTTCATTTTCCACGTATCGCACAGCGCCGTAAACCGCTCAATGATATGCGGCGAATCCGGCACCTCAACCTGAACCCAGACGGTGTTCTGCATCGCCTGAGGTGGCCTCGCGGTTGTACGCTTCATCACGATAAGCAGATCCAGCTCGGCGCCTTTCAGCGGCAGAGTGGATTCAATCAGGTTAATTGCATTCCACGAGCCGGAAAGCAGCATGATAAACGTAAACTCATCGCCAAGCATGGCCAGCCGACTGTCTTCAATATTACAGCCGCAGCTGCTGACGTGACGAGTGATCGTATTCACGATGCCTGGGCGGTCAGCACCCAACGCGGTAATAACCAGATAGTGTTGTAATGAGGCTGTCAAACCTGTTCTTCCTTTAAAAAGGTGAGGTAACGTTAGGAAAGCATAAAAAAAACCGGCATACAACATCCCTGATGGCATCGGGTCTCTTGCTTTTATTACGACTCCAAACGTAACATTGAGAATCTTGTCCCACTTATGCTCTGAGGATGGCCCATGTTTACGGGAAGTATTGTAGCGCTTGTCACGCCAATGGATGAAAACGGCAACGTCTGCCGGTCAAGCCTGAAAAAACTGATTGATTATCATGTCGCCAGCGGAACCTCGGCGATCGTTTCGGTAGGGACTACCGGAGAGTCCGCAACATTGAGCCATGAAGAGCATGGTGATGTGGTGATGCAGACGCTGGAGCTGGCCGACGGGCGTATCCCGGTCATTGCCGGTACCGGTGCAAATGCAACCGCAGAGGCGATTAGCCTGACCAAGCGATTTAACGATAGCGGCGTGGTTGGCTGCCTGACGGTAACGCCGTATTACAACCGTCCGACCCAGGAAGGGCTGTTCCAACACTTTAAAGCTATCGCAGAACATACTGACCTGCCGCAAATCCTGTATAATGTGCCGTCCCGTACCGGTTGCGATATGCTGCCTGAAACCGTTGGTCGTCTGGCGGAAATTAAAAATATTATCGGTATTAAGGAAGCGACGGGGAACTTAAGCCGCGTTCATCAGATCAAAGAGCTGGTTTCAGATGACTTTATTCTGCTGAGCGGCGATGACGCGACCGGAATGGACTTTATGCAGCTTGGCGGTCATGGCGTGATTTCCGTAACGACAAACGTTGCGGCGCGCGAAATGGCCGAGATGTGCCGACTGGCGCTAGCAGGTCAATTTGCCGAAGCTCGTGCGATTAACCAGCGTCTGATGCCATTGCATACCAAATTATTTGTCGAACCCAACCCTATCCCGGTCAAATGGGCCTGTAAGGCGTTGGGTCTTGTGGCGACCGATACGCTACGCCTGCCGATGACCCCGATTACCGAAAACGGTATTAAGGTTGTGACCGCAGCGCTGAAGCATGCCGGTTTGCTGTAAAGTTTAGGGAGATTTGATGGCTTACTCAGTACAGAAGTCGCGCCTGGCGAAGGTTGCGGGTGTTTCGCTGGTTCTACTCCTCGCGGCCTGTAGTTCTGACTCGCGCTACAAGCGTCAGGTGAGCGGCGACGAGGCCTATTTGCAGGCTACGCCGCTTAGTGAACTTCACGCGCCAGCAGGGATGATCCTGCCGATTCAGGTGGGTGATTATAATATTCCGGTTGCGACCAGCACCGGTAACACTGGCAAAGCCCTGGACATTCGTCCGCCGGCCCAGCCACTGGCGCTGGTCAGCGGCGCGCGTACGCAGTTTAACGGTGATACCGCGACGCTGATGGTGGAAAACGGACGCAGCGGTTCGCTGTGGGCGCAGGTGGCAAGCATCGTGCAGTCGAAAAACTACACTATCGCGAAACGCGACGATGCCGGCCAGACGCTGAATACCGACTGGGTCGAATGGAATCGCCTCGATGAAGACCAGCAGTATCGTGGTCGCTATCAAATCTCAGTTAAGCAGCAGGGCTATCAGCAGGCGGTGATCGTGAAGCTGGTGAATCTGGAGCAGGCGGGTAAACCTGTTGCCGATCCGGCTTCGCTGCAGCGCTACAGTACCGCCATGCTGAACGTCATCTCCGAAGGTCTGGATCTGAACGCCACCAGCGCGCAGAACGCCGCGCAGAAAAACGCCGGGGCGACCTTCGACGTGCAGAGCGGCGCTGATGATACCGGCCTGCCGATGCTGATCGTTCGCGCGCCGTTTAACCTGGTGTGGCAACGCCTGCCGGGCGCGCTGGAAAAAGTGGGCATGAAGGTCACCGATAGCTCTCGTTCTCAGGGCAGCTTCTCCGTCACCTACAAACCGCTTTCCGACAGCGGCTGGACCGATCTGGGCGCCCGCGACCCGCAGCTGGTTTCCGGCGATTATAAACTGCAGGTCGGGGACCTCGATAACCGCAGCAGTCTGCAGTTCATCGACCCGAAAGGCCATACGCTGACGCAGTCGCAAAATGATGCCCTGGTCGCCGTATTCCAGGCTGCATTAAGTAAGTAATTAACAGGGCTGGAGCAATCCGGCCCTTTTTAATGTATAGTGACGCAAACGTGTGCGTCGGCAGAAAAGCACAAATTTTTATCGTTAATCATCACTGGAGTGACAAAGATGCAAAAGCAAGCTGAGTTGTATCGTGGTAAAGCGAAGACGGTATACAGCACCGAAAACCCGGATCTGTTGATACTCGAATTCCGTAACGATACGTCAGCAGGGGACGGCGCTCGCATTGAGCAGTTCGATCGTAAAGGCATGGTGAACAACAAGTTCAACCATTTCATTATGAGCAAGCTGGCGGAAGCGGGTATCCCGACCCAGATGGAAGCGCTGTTGTCCGATACCGAGTGTCTGGTTAAAAAGCTGGATATGGTGCCGGTGGAGTGCGTGGTGCGTAACCGCGCTGCCGGTTCGCTGGTGAAACGCTTAGGGATTGAAGAGGGCATCGAGCTGAACCCGCCGCTGTTCGACCTGTTCCTGAAGAACGACGCCATGCACGACCCGATGGTCAACGAATCCTACTGTGAAACCTTTGGCTGGGTGAGCAAAGAGAACCTGGCGCGTATGCAGGAGCTGACCTACAAAGCTAACGATGTGCTGAAAAAGCTGTTTGACGATGCGGGCCTGATCCTGGTGGACTTCAAGCTGGAGTTCGGTTTGTTCAAAGGCGAAGTGGTGCTGGGGGATGAATTCTCTCCGGACGGCAGCCGTCTGTGGGATAAAAAAACCATGGATAAAATGGACAAAGACCGCTTCCGCCAGAGCCTTGGCGGCCTGATTGAAGCCTACGAAGAAGTCGCTCATCGCCTGGGCGTGAAGCTCGACTAATCCCCCGACGCCAGAAGAAGTTTTCTTCTTCTGGCGCTCTTCTTGCTGTTTCCTGTGGTAATCCTCCGCTGAACCGCCTACGATCTTATTCATTGGTTAATATGATGAATTGAGGTGCTTATGCGCTGGCAAGGACGTCGCGAGAGCGACAATGTGGAAGATCGTCGTGGTCAATCTGGTTCACCGATGGGCGGCGGAGGCGGTTTTCGTCTCCCCAGCGGTAAAGGCGGCATTGTACTGCTGATTATTGTTCTGGTGGCGGGCTATTACGGCGTGGATTTAACCGGCATGCTGACCGGCGAGCCGGTATCTCAACAGCAAACCACCCAACGCTCCATTAGCCCGCAGGATGAAGAGGCCGCGAAATTCACGAAGGTGATTCTGGCGGACACGGAAGATACCTGGGGCGCTATTTTTAAAGATATGGGCCGTCAGTATCCGCAGCCCAAACTGGTGATGTACCGCGGCGCGACGCGGACCGCCTGCGGCACCGGTCAATCGGTCATGGGGCCTTTTTACTGCCCTGCGGACAGCACGGTGTATATCGACCTGTCATTCTACGATGAGATGAGAAACAAGCTTGGCGCCGGCGGCGATTTCGCGCAGGGTTACGTTATCGCCCACGAGGTTGGCCATCACGTACAAAAGCTGTTGGGTATTGAATCGAAAGTGCGCCAGCTGCAGCAAAACGCTTCGCAGGCGGAAGCGAACCGTCTGTCGGTAAAAATGGAGCTACAGGCGGACTGCTTTGCCGGCGTCTGGGGCTACAACATGCAGAAGCAAGACTACATGGAGACCGGCGATCTGCAGGAAGCGCTGAATGCCGCAGAGGCGATTGGCGACGATCGCCTGCAGCAGCAGAGCCAGGGGCGCGTCGTGCCGGACAGCTTTACCCACGGAACGTCGCAGCAGCGCTATACCTGGTTTAAACGCGGTTTCGATAGCGGCGACCCGGCGCAGTGCAACACCTTCGGCAACGCGCTGTAATGCTCTGTTGTCATGGATGAACTGCGTCACCTGACGGCGCAGATGGCGCGCGAAGGCGTTCGTCGTCTGCTGGTTCTCAGCGGCGACGATGCCTGGACCCTGCGTCAGGCGCAAAGAGTACGTACCGCACTGGCGGGCGACGGGCTGTGGGTCGGCCCGCGTCCGATGCCCGAGCCGTACGTCTCGTCTGCTGCCCTGAAATCGCTGCTGGGCCGCGAATTCCAGCACGCCTTTTTCGATGCCCGCGAGGGTTTTGATGTGGCGGCCTTTGCCGCATTAGCCGGTACGCTGCGCGCCGGAAGCTGGCTGGTATTGCTCACTCCCGACTTTGCGCAATGGCCGGCCCGTCCTGATGCGGATTCTCTGCGCTGGAGCGACGCTCCTGACCCCATCCCCACGCCGAATTTTGTTTATCGTTTTTGCCAACAGATTAGTGCGGATAACGCGTCCATTCTCTGGCGGCAGGGCAATGAACTTGCGGTGCCCGCGTTACCCGTGCGCCCGCCATGGCATCCCGCCGACGGACATCCGCAGGCGGAGCAGGCTGCCGTGCTTGCCGAACTGGCCCGGTTCCCTCCCGGTATTGCGGCGCTAACCGCCGAGCGCGGGCGAGGCAAGTCCGCGCTCGCGGGAATGCTTATTCGCCATCTGGGGGGAGATGCCATCGTCACGGCACCGGCGCGGGGAGCAGCGGAGGTGATGGCGACATTCGCCGGGGAGGCTTTCCGCTTTATGGCCCCCGACGCATTGCTGGCTTCCGGCTGCACCGCCGGATGGCTGATTGTCGATGAGGCCGCGGCCATCCCCGGACCGCTGCTGCGCCAGCTGGTCTCCCGCTTCCCGAGGACGCTGTTGACCACTACCGTTCAGGGGTACGAGGGGACGGGACGCGGCTTTTTGCTTAAGTTTTGCGCCAGTTTTGCGCACTTACGGCAGTTTAGCCTGACGACGCCCATCCGTTGGGCAAGCGGCTGCCCGCTGGAGGCGGCGATTGCGCGGCTGCTGCTGTTCAACGACGAGACCTTTCAGCACGCGCCAGGCGGCGATATCGTGCTGGAAAGCGTCAGCCAGGAGAGCTGGCGGCGACAGTCTGCGTTACCGGAAGCGATGTATCAGCTGCTCTCCGGGGCCCACTATCGCACGTCGCCGCTGGACCTCCGGCGCATGATGGATGCGCCGGGGCAGCATTTTACCTGCGCCCGCGGCGGGGAGCGCATCGCCGGAGCGCTATGGCTGGTGGAGGAGGGCGGTCTTGAGCCGCCGCTTAGCCAGGCGGTGTGGGCCGGCTATCGCCGTCCGCGCGGCAATCTGGTGGCGCAGTCGCTGGCGGCGCACGGCGGTAGTCCACTGGCGGCTACGTTAGCGGGGCTGCGCATCAGCCGTATTGCCGTGCATCCGGCTCGCCAGCGCGAAGGGCTGGGGCAGCGGCTGGTGGCCCGGGCGGCGTCGCAGGCTGCGGACCGGGATTATCTCTCGGTGAGTTTTGGCTACACGCCTGAGCTGTGGCGTTTCTGGCAACGCTGCGGTTTTACGCTGGTGCGGCTGGGCACGCATCGGGAAGCCAGCAGTGGCTGTTACACCGCGATGGCGCTCTATCCTCTCAGCGAAGCGGGCCATCGCCTGGCAAGCGAAGAAGCCCAACGGCTGCAGCGCGACGAATTCTGGCTGCGCGAGTGGCGAGATGAACCTGTGCCGCTGACGGCGCTGAAAGCGACTATTCTTACTGAAGAAGACTGGCTGGAGGTGGCGGGTTTTGCTTTTGCCCATCGTCCGCTGCTGACCTCGGCGGGTAGCCTCAATCGCCTGCTTATATTGGTGGAGCTGCCGCTTCCGGCGCTGCGGGCCCGCCTACAGCAGCAGGATGAGGCCGCGCTTGGCCGGACGTTAGGCTTATCCGGACGGAAAGCGCTGCTGGCCAGGCTGCGCGAAGAGGCGGCGCAGGCGCTGCTCAGCCTGGATGAAAACCGCGCCAACGACCTGCGCCGGCAGGTTAAAATGCTGCAATTTTTTTAACTAACTCCTTCAGTTAAATGGCATGGTCATATTTCGCATGCGGCGTAAACTTCCTTGCAGACATTAAGGAGACAGCCATGAAACACGATCATTTTATTGTTCAGAGCCCCGCGACACCTGCACAGCAACTGCTGCTGCTGTTTCATGGCGTCGGCGATAACCCGGTGGCCATGGGGCAAATCGGTAGCTGGTTTGCGCCGCTGTTTCCCGATGCGCTGATTGTCAGTATCGGCGGCGCTGAGCCGTGCGGTCCGCCTCCGGGACGCCAGTGGTTTTCCGTGCAGGGCGTTAGCGAAGAAAATCGCCAGCAGCGGGTGGATGCCATCATGCCGACCTTTATTGAAACGGTGCGCTACTGGCAACAGCAGAGCGGCGTCAGCCCGCAGGCGACGGCGCTGATCGGCTTCTCACAGGGGGCGATTATGTCGCTGGAGAGCATTAAAGCCGAGCCGGGTCTGGCATCGCGGGTGATCGCCTTTAACGGCCGCTATGCGACGCTGCCGGAGACCGCGACGACCGCGACCACTGTTCACCTGATCCACGGCGGTGAAGATCGGGCGATCGATCTGGCGTGGGCGGTAGCGGGGCAGGAGGCGCTGCAGCAGGCCGGCGGTGACGTGACGCTGGATATTGTTGAAGATCTGGGGCACGCGATTGACGATCGCAGTATGCAGTTTGCCCTCGATCATCTGCGCTTTACCGTACCGAAGCACTATTTCGACGAAGCCCTCAGCGGCAGCACGCCGAAAGACAGCGATATTATTGAACTGCTGTGAATAATAAACCCGGAGGCGGCGCGATGCGCCTGTCCGGGCTACCGGACCTGCAGACGAGCTGGAAACCCGTAGCCGGGCAAGGCGCGTTAAGCGCCGCCCCCGGGAAAAGAGCGCAGAGTGGGATAATTTCCCGGAGGCGATGCTGCGCATCTGTTCGGGCTACCGGACCTGCAACGAGCTGGAAACCCGTAGCCCGGGCAAGGCGCGTTAAGCGCCGCCCCCGGGAAAAGAGCGCAGAGTGGGGTAATCTTCCGGAGGCGATGCTGCGTATCTGTTCGGGCTACCGGACCTGCAGACGAGCTGTAAACCCGTAGCCCGGGCAAGGCGCGTTAAGCGCCGCCCCCGGGAAAAGAGCGCAG
>NZ_JBEAFQ010000039.1:0-126213 GCF_040062275.1 Klebsiella sp. GW_Kp182
AGTAGGGAACTGCCAGGCATCAAACAAGTGAAGAGCCCATCCTGACGGATGGGCTTTTTGCGTTTTTGTCGCCTGAAACTATCAGCAGATGCCTTCAGAAGGCGCGATCATGGCTATATCTCTGCAATAACTATCGGTCCTCGTTAAACCCCGTTAACCACTGCATAATAAAAGCGGCTATTTGCGGGACATCATTTAAATCTAACAATGGAAGCGACGTCTCGACCGGCGTATCGCTGGCTATGGCAATCACATCATCGTCATAAGCTAATTCTTCAATACTATGTCCGCTGTTTTGCCGAAAAAGCAGGATTTTGGGCACAGCTTCATGCTTAAAACCCTCAACCAGGACTAAATCTAACGTTGATGCATCCATTCGGCTAACCAACCATTCCAGATCCAGCGGAGGCTCTTCGGGTGTTTCCGTCATTAATGCCCAACGCTGGGAGCTGGCGACAATCGTCTGAGCCGCTCCGGCTTTACGCAGTTCATAGCTGTCTTTACCGGGCTTATCCACGTCCATATCGTGATGAGTATGTTTAATTAGCCCTGGCCGTAAGCCTTCCGCGCGCAGTGCCGGAATCAGCGACTTCAGTAGGGTGGTTTTACCTGTACCGCTCCAGGCTGCGATGGCTAAAAGCGGGATCATGATGGCACCTGCATACGTTGCAAATCGTCGAGAGTATTGACGTTAATAAATGCTGATTTTACATCGCTAAAATCGACGCTATGACCGCCAATTTTGCGCAGAAATACCATTACCCGTCTTTCTCCTGCCGCCAGATACGTTTCCAGTTCGCCGATCGCCTCGCGATTCACCAGAGCAATGGCCGGATGGTCACGTTCACCATCGTGTACCCAAACGGCTGGAGAGGATTTTCTCTGCTGTGTTAAGCGCGTCGCCAGAAATGATGGGATAAATGGCGTATCACAGGGACAAAACAGAAACCACTCGCCCTCAACCTGATGCATTACGGAAAGCATGCCGGCCAACGGCCCGGGAAAGTCGTTCAGAGAGTCGGTAATAATCGGGTAGCCGCTGCTTCGCCAGCAATCAAGATTGCGGTTAGCGCTAATTACCAGCTTTGTAACCTGCGGCTGCAGCGCATCGGCGACATGACGCCACAGGGCTTTACCTTTCAGCAGCTGTAATCCTTTATCTATTCCTCCCATGCGCGAGCCTCTTCCTCCCGCCAGCACGACGCCGGTTATGACCTTGCCCTGCATATTAATATCGCCTCTTTCATTGTGGGATTGTCCCTGCTAACGTATTCCTATCAAGAGTAAGGAGCATTGCTATGAAATGTAAACGTCTGAATGAAGTCATTGAACTCCTCCAGCCAGCCTGGCAGAAAGAACCCGAGCTGAATTTAATGCAATTTTTGCAAAAACTGGCAAAAGAGGCCGGATACACCGGTGAGTTGAGCGATCTCTCTGACGATATTCTGATTTATCATCTGAAGATGCGCGACTCGGCAAAAGAAGCCGTTATTCCCGGGATTCAGAAAGATTATGAAGAAGATTTTAAAACCGCGCTGCTACGCGCTCGCGGCGTGATTAAAGAGTAAAAGGTTGTAAGCGCTGCCGCGGAATCGGCAATGAGATGATATCCTGTATCATTCGTACGATTATCGGATGTCAGGATGCACGATAAGGCTTTCACTTTTCAGACGCTTCACCCGGATACCATCATTGATGGCTTATTTGATCTGGGAATGCGGGTGGACTCCGGTCTCACTCCGCTTAATAGCTATGAGAACCGGGTTTACCAGTTTCAGGACGAAGATCTTCGCCGCTATGTGGTGAAGTTCTATCGTCCTGAGCGCTGGTCCGCCCAGCAGATCCTCGAAGAACATCAGTTTTCCCTCCAGCTCGTGCAGGACGAAGTCCCTGTAGCGGCGCCGTTGTCGTTTAACAACAGTACCCTTCATCAGCATCAGGGATTCTTTTTCGCCGTATTCCCAAGCCTGGGTGGACGTCAGTTTGAGGCGGATAACCTCGATCAGATGGAATGGGTTGGGCGCTACCTTGGCCGTCTGCATCAAACTGGACGCAAACAGCGTTTTGTCGCGCGTCCGGAGATAGGGACGAATGAGTATCTTCTTGAGCCACGCCAGGTCTTTGAGCTTTCCCCGCTGATACCTGCAGGTCTGAAAGAGGCTTTTCTCAGCGCTACCGATAAGCTGATTGATGCGGTAATGGCGCAATGGCACGGACGCGCCAATATTTTACGGTTACACGGTGATTGCCATGCGGGAAACATCCTCTGGCGCGATGGGCCACTGTTTGTTGATTTAGATGATTCACGTAATGGACCTGCTATCCAGGATCTGTGGATGTTGTTGAACGGCGATAAAGCCGAACAACGGATGCAGCTTGAGATGATCATTGAAGCGTATGAAGAGTTCAGCGCTTTCAATACCGATGAAATTGCCCTCATCGAACCTTTACGTGCAATGCGGTTAGTTTATTATCTGGCGTGGTTATTAAGGCGCTGGGAAGATCCCGCTTTTCCTAAAAACTTCCCGTGGTTAACCGGGGAAGATTACTGGCGCGGGCAGACAACAACTTTTCTTGAGCAGGTAAAGGTTCTGCAGGAACCGCCTCTTCAGTTAACGCCAATGTATTAATGTGATATATCCAGGAGAGAATTAATCATGAAAAAAATTTGGCTGGCGCTGGCTGGTATGATTCTGGCTTTCAGTGCATCCGCTGCCCAGATCACCGACGGTAAGCAGTATATTACCCTCGATAAGCCCGTTGCCGGTGAGCCGCAGGTGCTCGAGTTTTTCTCGTTCTACTGCCCGCATTGCTATCAGTTTGAGGAAGTTCTTCATGTATCAGATAACGTGAAGAAAAAGCTGCCTGAAGGCGTCAAAATGACGAAATACCACGTTGAGTTCCTGGGTCCGTTAGGCAAGGATCTGACTCAGGCGTGGGCCGTTGCGATGGCGCTGGGTGTGGAAGATAAAATTACCGTGCCGATGTTTGAAGCGGTACAGAAAAACCAGACCGTCCAGACCGTGGCCGATATCCGTAAGGTCTTCGTTGACGCCGGCGTTAAAGGTGAAGATTACGATGCAGCCTGGAACAGCTTCGTGGTGAAATCCCTGGTGGCTCAGCAAGAGAAAGCCGCCGCTGATTTCCAGCTGCAGGGCGTGCCGGCTATGTACGTTAACGGTAAATACCAGCTTAACCCGCAGGGTATGGATACCAGCAACATGGACGCATTTGTTGCCCAGTATGCCGATACCGTTAAGCAGCTCGTTGAGAAGAAATAAAAAATAAACGCCGGTTACTGACCGGCGTTTTTCTTTTCTGCGCCCACAATTATTTCTCTGCCTGCTGCATTATTTCCGTTAACTGCCGATCTTTCTCTTCCCAAAGCCTGTTTAGCCAGCGCTGAAAGCGTCGCTTAAAGTTTTTGTCATTTACATAATCGCCGTGCAGCTCTTCCGTCACAGGTTCAAGACTGACTCTCACCACAATCCGCGTCAATCGGCCGCTCAGCATGTCATAAAACGGCTTTTGGTTGTTTTCCGGATAGCATAACGTGACGTTCAAAAGCTTATCAAACTGCGAGCCGAGCACGCTTAATGCCATGGCAATACCCGCAGCCTTTGGCGATAACAGATTCTGGTAAGGCGAACGGGTCTGCTGTTGCTTTTCTTCCGTGAAACGAGAGCCTTCGACAAAGTTAACAATCGTTGTTGGATGCGCGCGGAATTTCTCGCAGGAGCGGCGAGTGGTTTCAACATCTTTGCCCCGGCGTTCTGGATGACGGAGTAAGTAGCCTCGGGAATAGCGGCGCATAAAAGGCATATCCAGCGCCCAGCAGGCCAGCCCAATAAACGGCACCCAGGCGAGCTGTTGCTTGAGGAAATATTTATTCATCGGGATATGTTTGCGAAACAGCACGCAAAGCACCACGATATCTGCCCAGCTATGGTGGTTGCTGATGAGCAGATACCAGTTTTTCTTATTCAGGCCATCCAGGCCCTGTACATCCCATTTAAGCCAGGGATTCAGACGCAGCAGCAGGGCCAGCCCTTCACACCAGCAGTACATCATGAAATTGCAAAAAACGGATATCGAGCGCCAGACCGCAGGAATAGGCACAAGAAGTTTAATCAGCCCGGCGACGATGATTGGCACCGAGCAGATTATGGTGACTATGATAGTCAGGGCGATACTCAGCGGGAGCGTTATCGCGGCGAGTAATCTCGACATAGTTAATTTATTCAGAAAGTTAGGCTGACAAAGAACGCGTTTAAACGGCGCAAGAGGCTGATTTTACCAGAAAATAGCGTAAATAACGGGTCTTACCAGAACAGAAAAATTTTCGGATCTTATATCCACATGGAACATTGAGTCGCCATGGTGTTATTAAAGCAAATTATGCGTGTATAACTTAATGATAAATATGAAATAATTTGTTTATGGATGATTTAATTAACGATTGTTTGGCTGTCGTTATAAAAATATTCACAAAGTTATCCACAGGATAGCCCATAACGCGATCGAAAGGATCGCAGAATCTTTTCGACGAAATGCGGGAAAAATTCAGGATTTAATGCCCGTCTGTGGCATCCTTTACCGATAATCTGATAAACAGGCACGGAAATTATGGTTCAGATCCCAGAAAACCCTCTCATCCTCGTTGACGGCTCCTCTTACCTTTATCGGGCATATCACGCGTTCCCCCCGCTGACGAATAGCGCTGGTGAACCGACAGGCGCAATGTATGGCGTGCTGAATATGCTGCGAAGCCTGATCCTGCAGTATCAACCGACCCACGCTGTCGTCGTGTTTGATGCCAAGGGGAAGACTTTCCGTGATGAACTGTTTGAGCACTATAAATCTCATCGCCCGCCGATGCCGGACGATCTGCGTGCGCAGATCGAGCCGCTGCATGCCATGGTAAAAGCGATGGGCCTGCCGCTAATGGCTGTTCCTGGCGTAGAAGCCGATGATGTCATCGGTACCCTGGCGCGTGAAGCTGAAAAGGTCGGGCGTCCGGTACTGATTAGCACCGGCGATAAAGATATGGCCCAGCTGGTTACGCCGGGTATTACGCTGATTAACACCATGACCAACACTATCCTTGGCCCCGATGAAGTGGTGACGAAATACGGCGTACCACCGGAGCTGATCATCGATTTTCTGGCCCTGATGGGAGATTCATCGGACAATATTCCCGGCGTACCTGGCGTGGGAGAAAAGACTGCGCAGGCGTTACTGCAGGGGCTGGGGGGTCTTGATACGTTATACGCTGAGCCTGAAAAAATCGCCGGGCTGACCTTCCGCGGCGCAAAAACGATGGCCGCAAAGCTGGAACAGAATAAAGAGGTGGCATACCTCTCTTATCAGCTGGCGACGATCAAAACGGACGTTGAGCTGGAGCTGGGCTGCGAAGATTTGCTGGTTGCGCAACCCGTCGCTGATGAACTGCTCACGCTGTTTAAAAAATATGAATTCAAACGCTGGATCACCGATGTAGAGTCCGGCAAGTGGATGCAGGCAAAAGGCGCTAAGCCTGCGGCGAAGGCGGTTGTAGCGGTGGCTGACGTGGCCGATGCGGAGGAGGAAACCGCGACGGCGCTCTCTTCTGAAAATTATGTCACGATCCTTGATGAAGAAACGTTGTTGACCTGGGTTGAGAGCCTGAAGAAAGCGCCGCTTTTTGCCTTTGATACCGAAACTGACAGCCTCGATAACGTATCCGCCAATATGGTTGGCTTATCCTTCGCCATTGAGCCTGGCGTTGCGGCCTATGTACCGGTTGCCCATGATTATCTGGATGCACCGGATCAGATCCCGCGCGACCGTGTCCTTGAGCTGCTGAAACCGCTACTGGAAGATGACAAGGTTCTGAAGGTTGGGCAAAACCTCAAATATGACCGCGGTATCCTGGCTAACTACGGCATTGAACTGCGCGGTATTGCCTTTGATACCATGCTGGAATCCTACATTCTTGACAGCGTGGCGGGCCGCCATGATATGGATAGCCTCTCCGATCGCTGGCTGAAGCACAAAACCATTACCTTTGAAGAGATAGCGGGTAAAGGTAAAAACCAGCTCACCTTCAATCAGATCGCGCTGGAAGAAGCGGGCCGCTACGCGGCGGAAGATGCCGATGTCACGCTGCAGCTGCACCTCAAAATGTGGCCTGAACTTCAGCAAAATGAAGGCCCGCTGAACGTCTTTAAAAATATTGAAATGCCGCTGGTGCCGGTGCTATCCCGCGTGGAGCGTAACGGGGTGAAGATTGATCCGGCCGTGCTGCATGCGCATTCTCAGGAGATAGCCAAACGCCTGATTGAGCTGGAGAAGAAGGCGTATGATATCGCGGGTGAGGAGTTTAACCTCTCTTCGCCGAAGCAGCTGCAAACCATCCTGTTTGAAAAACAAGGTATTAAGCCGCTGAAGAAAACCCCGGGCGGCGCGCCGTCTACCTCGGAAGAGGTGCTGGAAGAGCTGGCGCTGGACTATCCGCTGCCGAAAGTCATCCTCGAGTATCGTGGTCTGGCAAAACTCAAATCCACCTATACCGATAAGCTGCCGCTGATGATCAGCCCGAAAACGGGCCGGGTTCACACCTCTTATCACCAGGCGGTTACGGCAACGGGACGTTTGTCGTCTACAGACCCGAACCTGCAGAACATTCCGGTGCGCAACGAAGAAGGGCGGCGTATCCGTCAGGCGTTTATTGCTCCGGAAGATTATCTCATTGTCTCTGCCGACTACTCGCAAATTGAACTGCGCATCATGGCGCATCTTTCCCGCGACAAGGGCCTGCTGACCGCGTTTGCGGAAGGGAAGGATATCCACCGCGCGACGGCGGCAGAGGTCTTTGGTTTGCCGCTGGAGAGCGTCAGCAGCGAACAGCGCCGCAGCGCGAAGGCGATCAACTTCGGCCTGATTTACGGCATGAGCGCATTCGGCCTTGCGCGCCAGCTCAATATTCCACGCAAAGAAGCGCAAAAGTATATGGATCTCTACTTTGAGCGCTATCCGGGCGTGCTGGAGTATATGGAGCGCACCCGCACCCAGGCCAAAGAGCAGGGGTATGTTGAAACGCTTGATGGCCGTCGTCTCTACCTGCCGGACATCAAATCCAGCAACGGCGCGCGCCGCGCCGGTGCCGAGCGTGCGGCGATCAATGCGCCGATGCAGGGAACCGCTGCCGACATTATTAAGCGCGCGATGATCGCCGTAGATAGCTGGTTATTAAGCGAAAAACCGCGCGTGCGGATGATTATGCAGGTACACGATGAACTGGTCTTTGAAGTGCATAAAGACGACCTTGAGGCGGTTGCGAAAAAGATCCACGAACTGATGGAAAGCAGCACGACGCTGGCGGTTCCGCTGCTGGTGGAAGTGGGTAGTGGAGAAAACTGGGATCAAGCGCACTAAGTATTCGGTAAGGAAGGTCATTTCTTGTAAGTGAGTAACATAACTTATCGCATTTTGTGATGATCATTTGAATTTGCTATGTAAAGAGTGAAAAAAAACTACAAAAAATGCTTTATCCGTAACCGAAAGAAGAGTAGAGTTAAAGACGTAGGGTACAGAGGTAAGATGTTCTATCTTTCAGACCTTTTACTTCACGTAATCGGATTTGGCTGAATATTTTAGCCGCCCCGGTCATTTATGACCGGGGCGTTTTTTATTGCGCGAAAGAAAATTTTTTGCGTATCGATGCTGATGAGGCGGGCTACCCGGATAGAGCCACACGCGCCGCTATCCGGAGAAGTTAGCGAGATTATTCGCCTTCTTCAGAGGCTTCCTGAGGAGGGATATCGTTATACCAGCTATCCAGCTTCTGCCGTAGTTTATCCACGCCCTGCTTCTTCAGGGAAGAAAACGCTTCGACCTGCACATCTCCGTTAAAGGCGGTGACCGCTTCACGAACCATGGCGATCTGCGCTTTTCGCGCGCCGCTGGCCAGCTTATCGGCTTTGGTTAGCAGCACCAGTACCGGGATATCGCTTTCCACCGCCCATTGGATCATCTGCTGATCGAGATCTTTAAGCGGATGACGAATATCCATCAACACAACCAGTCCTTTCAGACAGAGGCGTTTCTCCAGATATTCACCCAGCGCGCGCTGCCACTTGATTTTCATCTCTTCCGGAACCTGGGCATATCCATAGCCCGGCAGGTCGACCAGGCGCTTGCCTTCAGCGACTTCAAACAGGTTAATAAGCTGCGTACGGCCTGGCGTCTTCGAAGTACGCGCGAGGCTTTTCTGGTTAGTCAGCGTGTTCAGCGCGCTGGATTTCCCGGCGTTAGAGCGGCCAGCAAAGGCCACTTCAATACCGGTATCGGCAGGAAGATGGCGGATATCTGGCGCGCTAGTGACAAAATGCGTCAGTTGATAATTCCAGTTGGTCAAGACGGTCGTCTCCGTTAAATCAGGCTTTGACGGGGATTATACCTGAACAACAGAAAAAGGCTGTTTTTACCGCACCTCATCGCTGTAAGTTAAAACCACAGTCTTTGTGAGACATTGGCTATTGGTTATATGAGAAATTCATGAGAAAAATCTGATTAAAAATAATACAAAGTTATATAAATCATTGCGTTAAAATGAAAGAAAATTCTGAAACTCGTTTTTTTTCTGTACAGTCGGTTGTAGGTTTCCCGCAAACCAGTAAAGTAGCGGTCAAGGGCGAGGATGCTAACAGGATTATGACTCAGGATGAGGAGTCAGGAAGCGCCAGGAGGCGAGGACTACGGATTGTCAGGATGACAAACGTCTGGAGACGTTTTAAAAGGAAATGGATGTAACAGGGATCGTTGGTAGCTAAAGGAAAGACAGGGTGTGTCGTTAGCTAACATGGAAAGTAGAAGCCCATTAAGGGTTGTCAGTGCGGAAAAAGGCGACAGAGTAATCTGTCGCCTTTTTTCTTTGCTTGCTTTCTGCTAGATTCCGCCTCAATTCTATACTGAAGAAAACGGCCTGAAGATTACACAACATGAAAAAACCGACATCCGTACCTCGCGGCAAAAAAAATCGCAAAACGCGTGAAGAATTGAACCAGGAAGCCCGCGAGCGCAAGCATCAGAAGAAGCATCGCGGCCACGCGGCAGGAAGTCGTGCGACCGGCGGCGACACCGCTTCAGCAGGTAAAAAACAAGGTCAGCAGCAAGATCCCCGAATTGGCAGTAAAAAACCAATCCCGCTGGGCGTAACTGAGAATGCTCCGGCGATTAAGCAGCATAAACCAAAGAGCGAGAAACCTATGCTTTCACCGCAGGCTGAGCTGGATTTGCTGGAGAACGATGAGCGCCTGGACGCGCTGCTGGAACGTCTGGAAGAGGGCGGTACCCTGAATGCTGAAGAGCAAGCCTGGGTTGACGCTAAGCTGGATCGTATTGATGAGCTGATGCAGCAGTTGGGCCTCTCATACGATGATGACGAAGATGAAGAAGAGGAAGAGCGCAAAGAAGATATGATGCGCCTGCTGAAGGGTGGAAACTAACGTTTGCACCCCATCGGATTCCCGGTCCTGCTTATAACCCTTCTGGTTATATGTTATCTGCTGTGGTTATTCGTTAAACTACGACGGTTGTCGCGGCGTCAGAAATGGCTGCGCAACCGGCTCATTACCCGAGGTGCGGTTGGGCCGGGGCGGCGTACCCGCCGACGGTACCATCGGAAGGAGTGAGCATGTCTGTGCAGTTAATCGACTGGGATCTGGCCCTGATCCAGAAATATAACTATTCCGGGCCGCGTTATACTTCGTATCCCACCGCGCTGGAGTTTTCTCCAGAATTTGGAGCCGCTGAATTTGATGCGGCGGTAGCCCGCTATCCGCAGCGTCCCCTCTCGCTGTACGTGCATATCCCGTTTTGCCATAAACTCTGCTATTTCTGCGGCTGCAACAAAATCGTCACCCGTCAGCAGCATAAGGCCGACCAGTATCTGGATGTGCTTGAGCAGGAGATTATTCATCGCGCGCCGCTTTTTGCTGGCCGCAAAGTTAGTCAGCTGCACTGGGGGGGCGGTACGCCAACCTATTTAAACAAGGCGCAAATTAGTCGTCTGATGGGGCTGCTGCGTACCCATTTTAATTTTAACGCGGATGCAGAGATCTCCATTGAGGTTGATCCGCGCGAAATCGAACTCGATGTCCTGGATCATTTACGCCTCGAAGGCTTTAATCGCCTGAGTATGGGCGTGCAGGACTTCAACAAAGAAGTGCAGCGCCTGGTGAACCGCGAGCAGGATGAAGCGTTTATCTTCGCGCTACTCAACCACGCGCGCGATATCGGCTTTACCTCTACCAATATCGACCTGATTTACGGTCTGCCGAAGCAAACGCCGCAGAGCTTCGCGTATACGCTACAAAAAGTGGCGGAGCTCAACCCCGATCGTCTGAGCGTATTCAACTATGCGCATCTGCCAACGCTCTTTGCTGCGCAGCGCAAAATCAAAGACGCCGATCTGCCTTCTGCAGAACAGAAGCTGGACATTCTTCAGGAGACGATTGTTTCGCTGACGGCCGCGGGATATCAGTTTATCGGCATGGACCACTTTGCCCGTCCGGATGATGAGCTGGCGATAGCCCAGCGTGAAGGTATCCTGCATCGCAACTTCCAGGGGTATACCACCCAGGGAGACACCGATCTGCTGGGGATGGGCGTCTCGGCGATCAGCATGATTGGCGATTGCTATGCGCAGAACCAGAAAGAGCTGAAGCAGTATTATCAGCAGGTTGATGAAACCGGAACGGCGCTCTGGCGCGGTATTGCGTTGACGCGCGATGACTGCATTCGTCGCGACGTGATTAAGGCGCTAATTTGTCACTTCCGTCTCGACTTCGCTGCGGTAGAAGCGCAGTGGGATCTTACCTTCGATAGCTACTTTGCCGACGATATGAAATTGCTGGCACCGCTGGCCAAAGATGGGCTGGTGGAGGTGGATGAGAAGGGCATTCAGGTGACGCCGAAAGGCCGGCTGCTGATACGCAATATCTGCATGTGTTTTGATACGTATCTGCGCCAGAAAGCGCGGATGCAGCAGTTTTCCCGCGTGATATAAAGCATACCCCCACTCCAGGAAGGAGCGGGGGTATTATCAGCTAAACAGCCCAACCATCGCCGCGCACAGAACGGCAGCTACCGCCGTCTGCGGCGTATGACCCGCTGCAACACCGCTCGATATAATATTAATAAATGATTCAAGCATGATTTCTCCCCCGTCTTTCCGGGCAAGATCATACTCAACGCATGGCAACAGTAAAGTACAAAATAGCAGCAGTTTGCGCTGGGTGACTATTTTTTACTCGCCGCCGCGCTGCTACTCCATTCCCAGCTCTTTTAGCTTACGCGTCAGGGTATTACGACCCCAGCCCAGCAGGCGAGCCGCCTCTTGTTTATGCCCCTGAGTATGGCGTAACGCGGTGGTCAGCAGCGTGCGCTCCATCTCCGGCTGCGCTTCCGAGAGCAGGTTTTGATGACCGGAACGCAAAGCGCGATCGGCCCATTGCCCCAGCAGCGTGGCCCAGCTATCCGGCAGCATTTGCGTTGGGTTATCCGGTATCGCCGTTTCAAACAGCTCGCTGGGAAGATCCTGCGTCAGAACCTCCTGACCTGCGGCCATTACCGTCAGCCAGCGGCAGGTGTTTTCCAGCTGACGTACGTTGCCCGGCCATGCCAGCCGGGTTAACGCCATCTCCGTCTCCGGATGCAGCTGTTTGGCCTCCACGCCCAGCTCACGGGCGGCAATTTGCAGGAAATGTCTCGCCAGTCGCGGGATATCTTCACGACGCTCGCGCAGCGGCGGCAGATGGACGCGAATCACGTTCAGGCGGTGGAATAAATCCTCACGGAATTTTCCTTCCTGGACGCGCAGTTCAAGGTTCTGGTGGGTGGCGGCAATAATGCGTACATCCACCTTCACCGGCGCATAGCCCCCCACGCGATAAAACTGGCCATCGGCCAGTACGCGTAGCAGACGAGTCTGTACGTCCAGCGGCATATCGCCGATCTCGTCGAGGAACAGCGTGCCGCCGTCTGCCTGCTCGAATCGCCCCTGGCGCACGGTATTGGCGCCGGTAAAGGCCCCTTTCTCGTGGCCAAACAGCTCTGACTCAATCAGATCTTTCGGAATGGCCGCCATATTTAGCGCGATAAACGGCGCCTTGGCGCGCGGGCTGTGGCGGTGGAGAGCGTGGGCAACCAGCTCTTTACCGGTACCGGACTCGCCGTTGATCAGTACGCTGATTGATGAACGCGACAGGCGGCCGATAATGCGGAAGACGTCCTGCATGGCCGGCGCTTCGCCGATGATATCGGCCGTTGGGCTATTAATCGGCGCATTACGCGGCTGCTGCTGTTCCTGGTAATGGCTAATGGCACGATCAACCAGCGCCACCGCTTCATCGATATCAAACGGTTTCGGCAGATAATCGAAGGCGCCCTGCTGATAGGCGCTGACCGCCGCGTCAAGATCCGAATGCGCCGTCATTATGATGACCGGGAGCATCGGATGGCGCTGTTTAATTTGCTTTAGCAGCGCCAGTCCATCCATTCCCGGCATGCGGATATCAGACAACAGCACATCCGGGGTTTTGGTCGTGAGGGCATCAAGCACCTCGTTGCCGCTTTCAAACGTCGTACAACTTAAGCCTGCCCCGGTGAGCGCGCGTTCAAGCACCCAACGGATGGAGCTATCGTCGTCAACGATCCATGCTATCCCTCGTTGCATAAACACCTCTACTTCCGAATAGGCAGGTACACCGAGAATTCGGTATGCCCTGGCCAACTGGTAAATTCAATTTTGCCGGAGTGCTGATCGATAAGGCTGCGGGCGATAGACAGCCCGAGCCCGGTGCCGCCTTCGCGCCCGCTCACCATCGGATAAAACAGCGTATCCTGTAAGTGAGACGGTATTCCCGGACCGTTATCTTCAACGTCGATACGCGCAGCGAGGCGGTAGCGCACGCCGTGCAGGGTTAACTGAAAGGCCGTACGGGTGCGCAGAGTGATTTCGCCGCCCTCCGGTCCCAGAGCCTGCAGCGCATTACGGACGATATTCAGCAGCACCTGTTCAATTTGGTCCGGGTCGTGCGGCAGTTCTGGCAGGCTGGGGTCATAGTCGCGAACCAGCTTGACGTTATCCGGCAGCTCCATCGACACAAGCTTTACCACCCGCTCAGCGACCTTGTGGATGCTTTCTGTTACGTGCATTCCGGGATGCTGTGGTCCCAGCAGACGGTCAACCAGATTTCTTAACCGATCGGCCTGTTCAATAATGACTTTGGTATATTCCATTAGCGCAGGATCGGGCAGCGCTTTGCTCAGCAGCTGTGCCGCGCCGCGCAGACCGCCCAGCGGATTTTTAATCTCGTGGGCCAGGCCACGCACTAAGTCGCGAGCGGCAATCTGCTGTGCGTGCTGTAGCTGCTCCTGGCTCAGACGGCGCTGATTATCCATCGGCGCCATTTCCAGCAGGATATAGCCTTCAGGCAGGCGTTGCGCCGTCAGGGAAAGGATGTGCGAGCGGCCATCAATGACCAGCGTCACTTCGTTATCGGTAAACCCTTGACCCGCAGCGAGGCTCTCCTGCATGAGGCCGATATTCAGCGAGAAATAGCTCAACAGCTCCGGCAGCGGCGTGCCGAATAATTTACGCGAACTTTGCGCCAGCAGCTGCTGCGCCGCCGGGTTCGCGTAATGCACCGCCAGGTCGTCATCGACCAGTAAGATACTGTTGATTAAAGAGTTAAGGATCTGCCCAGCATCGGGCAGTGTGCCTGTTGCCATTCGACAGTCTCCTGAAAATGAGTGCACTATTTTAGTGCAGTATAGCTTTTTATGTATAAAAAGCTCATGAGATCAGCGTGTTGGTGGAGAAAAAAGCCCATCCTGAGATGGGCTGAAAGTTTCCACGGCAACAAAACATCCTTGGTATCCCACGCCACAACACGGAATACCGCGGATTTACAGCAAAATTAGACGCTGTAGTACAGCTCGAACTCAACCGGGTGCGGAGTCATACGTACGCGGTCGTTTTCTTCAATACGCAGGGCGATGTAAGCATCGATAGCGTCGTTGGTGAATACGCCACCGGCGGTCAGGAATTCACGGTCTGCGTCCAGCGCGTTCAGTGCTTCTTCCAGAGAACCTGCAACCTGTGGGATCTCTTTCGCTTCTTCCGGCGGCAGATCGTACAGGTTTTTATCCATGGCTTCGCCCGGATGGATTTTGTTCTTGATACCGTCAAGGCCAGCCATCAGCAGCGCAGCGAAGCACAGGTACGGGTTAGCCGCCGGGTCCGGGAAGCGAACTTCGATACGGCGCGCTTTCGGAGAGGTGACAACCGGAATACGGATAGACGCGGAACGGTTACGGGCAGAGTAAGCCAGCATAACCGGCGCTTCGTAACCCGGGACCAGACGCTTGTAGGAGTTGGTGGTCGGGTTAGCCAGGGCATTAATCGCTTTAGCGTGTTTGATAACGCCGCCGATGTAGTACAGCGCTTGTTCAGACAGGCCTGCGTATTTGTCGCCAGAGAACAGGTTTACGCCGTTCTTGGAGAGGGACATGTGGCAGTGCATACCGGAACCGTTATCGCCAAACATCGGTTTTGGCATGAAGGTCGCGGTTTTGCCGAAACGGTGTGCGACGTTGTGCACAACGTATTTGTAAATCTGAATTTCGTCCGCTTTTTTGGTCATGGTGTTAAAGCGGGTAGCGATTTCGTTCTGACCCGCAGTCGCCACTTCGTGGTGGTGAGCTTCAACAACCAGGCCCATCTCTTCCATGATCATACACATGGTGGAGCGGATATCCTGAGAGGAGTCTACCGGCGGAACCGGGAAGTAACCGCCTTTCACGCCCGGACGGTGGCCTTTGTTGCCGCCTTCGTATTTGGTGGAGGAGTTCCATGCGCCTTCGATATCATCGATAGCAACGTGGGAACCGGAGATGGACGCACCAAAACGGATGTCGTCGAACAGGAAGAATTCTGGTTCTGGCCCGAACAGTACGGTGTCAGCCAGGCCGGTAGAGCGCAGATACTCTTCAGCGCGCTTAGCAATGGAGCGCGGGTCACGGTCATAGCCTTGCAGCGTGCCGGGTTCCAGGATGTCGCAGCGGATGATCAGCGTCGGTTCTTCATAGAACGGATCGATCAGCGCGGTAGTTGCATCCGGCATCAGGACCATGTCGGATTCGTTAATACCTTTCCAGCCGCCAATCGAGGAGCCATCAAACATTTTGCCTTCTTCGAAGAATTCGGCATTTACCTGATGAGAAGGAATAGTAACGTGCTGTTCTTTACCTTTGGTATCGGTGAAGCGCAGATCGACAAACTTCACTTCATGCTCGTTCAGCATCGTCAAAACGTGTTCAGCGGACATACTTAAACTCTCCCGGATTGGTCATTGTCGTCGTGGAAACGAAAACTTTTTAACTACGAAAAGTGGCGTTGTTGCCTTAAAAAATATAAAGCGAAATCTGTGCCAACTTTTAAATTGCCCCCAAAAGGCGTTATCATGCACATCATCGTGCAAAAGGGCTGCACCAAAATGAATGCATTGCACCAATATAGTGCATTTGTGTGAACATTGGGCACTTATTTGGTGCAATTGACCTTTAATAACCCTTTTAACGCTCCGTGAAAGCGATCACAAAGAATCTCTGCAATACTTGTTTGCGGAGGATGTTTGTGATCCTGTTTTGTACTGCGATTAATCCGTGTACAATAACGCGCTATTTCTAATGCCTGAGGCAAAGTTGTGATCGAAAATTTGCGTAATATCGCCATCATCGCGCACGTTGACCATGGTAAAACTACCTTGGTTGATAAGCTGCTACAGCAATCCGGTACGTTCGACGCGCGTGCCGAAACTCAAGAGCGAGTGATGGACTCCAACGATTTGGAGAAAGAGCGCGGGATTACCATCCTGGCTAAAAACACCGCTATCAAATGGAATGACTACCGTATCAACATCGTTGATACCCCAGGGCACGCCGACTTCGGTGGTGAAGTTGAACGTGTCATGTCCATGGTTGATTCCGTTCTGTTGGTCGTTGATGCAATGGATGGTCCGATGCCGCAAACGCGCTTCGTGACCAAAAAAGCCTTTGCTCATGGCCTGAAGCCAATTGTTGTTATCAACAAAGTTGACCGTCCGGGCGCGCGTCCTGACTGGGTTGTCGATCAGGTATTCGACCTGTTCGTTAACCTCGACGCTACCGACGAGCAGCTGGACTTCCCTATCGTTTACGCTTCTGCGCTGAACGGTATCGCGGGTCTGGATCACGAAGATATGGCTGAAGACATGACGCCGCTGTATCAAACCATCGTCGATCGCGTACCGGCGCCGAACGTTGACCTTGATGGCCCGCTGCAGATGCAAATCTCCCAGCTGGACTACAACAACTACGTTGGCGTCATCGGCATCGGCCGCATCAAGCGCGGTAAAGTGAAGCCGAACCAGCAGGTCACTATCATTGATAGCGAAGGCAAAACCCGTAACGGTAAAGTCGGTAAAGTTCTGACCCATCTGGGCCTTGAGCGTATCGAGAGCGACGTCGCAGAAGCTGGCGATATTATCGCGATCACCGGTCTGGGCGAACTGAACATCTCTGACACCATCTGCGATACGCAGAATGTTGAAGCGCTGCCGGCGCTGTCCGTTGATGAGCCGACCGTCTCTATGTTCTTCTGCGTTAACACCTCGCCGTTCTGTGGTAAAGAAGGTAAGTACGTTACCTCTCGTCAGATCCTTGACCGCCTGAACAAAGAGCTGGTACATAACGTCGCGCTGCGCGTTGAAGAAACGCCGGATGCAGACGCATTCCGCGTTTCTGGCCGTGGTGAACTGCACCTGTCCGTTCTTATCGAGAACATGCGTCGTGAAGGTTTCGAAATGGCGGTTTCCCGTCCGAAAGTTATCTTCCGCGAAATCGATGGCCGTAAGCAAGAGCCGTTCGAAAACGTCACGCTGGACGTTGAAGAGCAGCACCAGGGTTCTGTGATGCAGGCGCTGGGTGAGCGTAAAGGCGATCTGAAAAACATGAATCCAGATGGCAAAGGCCGCGTACGTCTCGACTACGTGATCCCAAGCCGTGGTCTGATCGGCTTCCGTTCAGAATTCATGACCATGACCTCCGGTACCGGTCTGCTGTACTCCACCTTCAGCCACTACGACGACGTTCGTGCGGGTGATGTGGGTCAGCGTCAGAACGGTGTTCTGATCTCCAACGGCCAGGGTAAAGCGGTTGCGTTCGCACTGTTCAGCCTGCAGGATCGCGGTAAGCTGTTCCTGGGCCACGGCGCAGAAGTTTACGAAGGCCAGATTATCGGTATTCACAGTCGTTCTAACGACCTGACGGTAAACTGCCTGACCGGTAAGAAACTGACCAACATGCGTGCGTCCGGTACTGACGAAGCAACGGTTCTGGTTCCGCCGGTTAAGATGACCCTGGAGCAGGCTCTGGAGTTCATCGATGACGACGAACTGGTAGAAGTCACCCCGACTTCTGTCCGTATCCGTAAACGTCACCTGACCGAGAACGACCGTAAACGCGCGATGCGCGGTGCGAAAGAAGATTAATTAACGCTTCTTTCTGCTATCTGAACCCTGCCTCAATGGCAGGGTTTCTTTTTTGTACAAAGCCCTGCCGCCCGTAGTCAAACTCCCCCTTTCCCGCTACAGTTAATTTTCCACGGTGCAAAAGGAGAGGACCATGCTCTATATCTTTGATTTAGGTAATGTGATTGTCGATATTGACTTCAACCGGGTGCTCGGGACGTGGAGTGATTTAACGCGCATTCCCCTTGCGACGCTGCAGCAGCATTTCACCATGGGCGAAGCGTTCCACCAGCATGAGCGCGGTGAAATCAGCGACGAAGATTTTGCGGCGGCGATGTGCCATGAAATGAACATGTCGCTAAGCTACGAGCAGTTCTCCCACGGCTGGCAGGCGGTTTTCGTTGCCCTGCGCCCGGAGGTTATCGCGATTATGCAAAAATTACGCGAGCAGGGGCATCGCGTTGTGGTTCTGTCCAACACGAACCGTTTGCATACGACTTTCTGGCCGGATGAGTACCCTGAGATACGCGCCGTTGCTGATCATATCTATCTTTCTCAAGAGATGGGGATGCGTAAACCGGAAGCGCGGATCTATCAGAGCGTCCTCGACGCTGAAGGTTTCGCCGCTGACGATACGGTCTTCTTCGATGATAACGCGGACAATATCGCCGGGGCTAACCAGCTTGGCATAACCAGTATTCTGGTGACCGGGAAGGAAACCATCCCCAACTACTTTGCTAAACAGCTATGCTAAAAACCGTTCATCAAAAAACAACGCGCCATCTGCGGCCGCTGGTCGCCTGGCTAAAGCTGTTATGGCGGCGTATTGATGAAGATAATATGACGACCCTGGCAGGCAATCTTGCCTACGTGTCGTTACTCTCCCTTGTGCCGCTGATTGCCGTCGTGTTCGCGCTGTTCGCGGCATTTCCGATGTTTTCTGATGTCAGTATTCAGATTCGCCACTTTATTTTCGCCAATTTCATTCCGGCAACCGGAGATGTCATTCAGGGCTATATTGAGCAGTTTGTCGCCAACTCCAGCCGGATGACCGCCGTGGGCGCTTTCGGCCTGATTGTGACATCGCTGCTGCTGATGTATTCGATTGATAGCGCGTTGAACACCATCTGGCGCAGTACCCGAACCCGGCCCAAAACCTACTCCTTTGCGGTTTATTGGATGATCCTTACCCTGGGGCCGCTTCTGGCGGGGGCCAGCCTGGCGATCAGCTCCTATCTCCTGTCGTTACGCTGGGCCAGCGACCTGAATAGCGTGATTGACGATGTGCTGCGTATTTTTCCGCTCATTTTATCCTGGGTGGCATTCTGGCTGCTTTACAGCATTGTGCCGACGGCCGAGGTGCGTAACCGCGATGCGATAATCGGTTCCCTGGTTGCGGCGCTGCTCTTTGAGGCGGGTAAGAAAGCTTTTGCTTTATATATCACCGCGTTCCCGTCATATCAGCTGATTTATGGCGTGCTTGCCGTGGTGCCTATTTTGTTTGTCTGGGTGTACTGGACGTGGTGTATCGTCTTGCTTGGCGCTGAAATTACTGTCACTCTCGGTGAATACCGCAAACTGAAAAAAGAAGAAACAGAACAATCATGATTGCATTAATTCAACGCGTATCCCGAGCTAGCGTTACCGTGGAGGGTGAAGTGACGGGCGAAATCGGCCCCGGGCTTCTGGTGCTGTTAGGCGTCGAGAGAGACGATGATGAGCAAAAGGCGAACCGCCTGTGCGAGCGCGTGCTGGGATACCGTATTTTTAGCGATGCTGAAGGCAAAATGAATCTGAACGTGCAGCAGACTGGCGGCAGCGTGCTGGTGGTTTCGCAGTTTACGCTGGCAGCCGATACCGAACGCGGGATGCGTCCTGGTTTTTCGAAAGGGGCTGCACCGGATAAAGCGGAAGCGCTGTACGAGTATTTCGTTGAGCGCTGCCGCCAGCAGCAAATGAATACGCAGACCGGGAAATTTGCTGCCGATATGCAGGTTTCTCTGGTGAATGATGGTCCCGTGACCTTTTGGTTGCAGGTATGAGCCAGCTTCCGGGCAGGCTGCGGGTAACAAAAGAGAGTACAGCTATGTATCACCTTCGTGTACCGCAAACAGAAGAAGAGTTAGAGAGCTACTACCAGTTCCGCTGGGAGATGCTGCGTAAGCCGCTGCATCAGCCGAAAGGGTCCGAGCGCGATGCGTGGGATGCGATGGCGCACCATCAAATGGTGGTCGATGAAGAGGGCAATCTGGTTGCCGTCGGGCGGCTGTATGTGAATGCGGAAAACGAAGCTTCTATCCGTTTTATGGCCGTCCATCCGTCAGTACAGGATAAAGGGCTGGGAACCCTGATGGCGATGACGCTGGAGTCCGTCGCCCGTCAGGAAGGCGTTAAGCGCGTGACCTGTAGCGCCCGCGAAGATGCAGTGGAGTTCTTCGCTAAGCTCGGTTTTGTGAACCAGGGCGAAATCACGACGCCGACGACCACGCCGATCCGTCATTTTCTGATGATTAAGCCGATAGCCTCGCTGGACGATATTTTACATCGCGGCGACTGGTGCGCTCAGCTGCAGCAGGCCTGGTATCAGCACATCCCTCTCAGCGAGAAAATGGGCGTGCGCATTCAGCAGTATACCGGGCAAAAGTTTATCACCACCATGCCGGAAGCCGGTAACCAGAACCCGCACCATACGCTGTTCGCCGGCAGCCTGTTTTCTCAGGCAACGTTAACCGGCTGGGGGCTTATCTGGCTGATGCTGCGCGAGCGGCATCTTGGCGGCACAATTATTCTTGCCGATGCGCATATCCGCTACAGTCAGCCTATTAGCGGACGCCCCAGCGCCGTTGCCGATCTTGGCTCGTTAAGCGGCGATCTTGACCGGCTGGCGCGAGGCCGCAAAGCGCGCGTTCAGCTGCAGGTTGAGCTATTTGGCGACGAGCGGCTGGGCGCGGTTTTTGAGGGTATCTATATTGTTCTTCCCGCGAAACCGTTCGGCCCCTATGAAGAGGGCGGTAACGAAGAGGAGTAGTCTCCCTTTACGCTTAACTATCGGCCTGGTGTTTTAACCCGCCAGGCGATATCTCTCATCGCGCTGCCGGCCGCCGGGCTGATGCCGCCCAGCTGAAAGAAGCCGTGAATCACCCCGAGATAACGCTGACAGGTGCAGTCAACGCCCTGCTCAAGCAGGCGCTGATAAAGCGCTTCGCCTTCATCACGCAGAGGGTCGTATTCCGCAGTCAGAATATGCACCGGCGGTAAGCCGTGAAAGTCTTTACGCCACAGCGGGCTGGCTTCCGGATGGTGGAGCGCCGTCGCGGAAAGGTACATTTCATAGCCGCTGAGCAGGGTATCTTCGGTGATGATGTAATCTTTACCGTTATCGATATAGCTCTTCATGCTGGCGGTGGCGTCCAGCATCGGGTAAATCAAAACCAGCTGCGCGGGTTGCCAGGCCTGTGCTGTTTTGAGCCGCAGGGCGGTCACTAATACCAGGTGTCCCCCGGCGCTGTCGCCAGCCAGCGTAATACGGGAAGCGTCGATGCCTAACTGCTCCGCGCGGCGGTGAATAATCAGCGCGCCTCTCTCCGCATCGTCATGGGCGGCAGGGAAAGTATGCTCCGGCGCCAGCCGGTATTGCACGGCGATAACGCGGCAGCCGCTGTGGTATGCCAGCTGGCGGAGCTGATGGTCATGCGTGGCGAAACCGCCGCTGATAAAGCAGCCACCGTGGTAATAGATAATGGCAGGCAGTGCTCCGGAAGCGTTAAGGGGAGAGACAACGCGAAATGCCATGCCGTCGAGCTCGATATCTTCTACCTGAACGCGCTTTTCCTGTTCCCCAGCCAGTACCGTACTGGCGAGATAGCCGCGTCTCCGGTCATCAATATTCTGTTCGCGCGATGAGGGGCGGCCCGCATCGATAAATTCCCGCACCAGCTCTGCGATACCCTTTTCAAGCGCCATTTTTCATTCCCTTAAGCTGTTTGGATATACAGTGTTATAGCCTGATTGTGAGCAAAAGAAAACCGGGGATTTTCGTCGGGAAGTGATTCTGGAAAGCGGCTCGCAAAACCAAAGATTTTGCCGGCATACCGGGAGTGTTTACGCCATTATCAATGGTGAGCCGGGCAGCAGGCGCCGCCCGACATGATGCCTGCCGTTATTCCCCTTCGCCAGGGAACAGGAACGGGTTGATGGAGCTGCGGGCGAAGCCCTCTTGTTCCATCCGTGCGTCCAGTACCAGCGAGGCGAGGTCGTCGGCTACGGCCTCCACTTTTGGGTCTTTTTCCTGATAGAGAATCTTCAGGTAGGTACCGCAGTCGCCGCAGGTTTCGGCTTTAATCGCCGACTGCTCGTTATCCAGTGACCAGTAGTGCAGATCGCGCGTCTGTTCGCAGTTGCTGCACTTCACGCGCACCACGTGCCATTCGGTTTCGCACAGGTTGCAGTGCAGATAGCGCAGGCCCTGTGTGGTACCAATTTGCACCATGCTGGAGACCGGCATCGAGCCGCAAACCGGGCAGAACTGACGCTGTTCACCATATTCAGCGCGGGCCTTTCCGGGGATCAGGCTGGCCATCTGCGCCCAATAGAGCGAAAGCGCGGCCCAGATAAACGGCGCTTTATCGCTGCTGACAGAGGCAAAATCGGACGCAAACAGCGCGCTTGCCATCAGTTCCAGCTCCTGCTCGGAGGCTTTTTCCAGATTCTCGATGACCGCCAGCGCCGGGCCGCTCATCTCCGGCTTCAGTTCGGCAATCAGCGAATGCAGCAGCTTGTGCCAGTGCTTATCGCGCGGCAAAACGTGGATATCCAGCGGCGGTTTACCCTGGTCGTTCGCTTCTTTGATGCGCGCGGTGAGATCCATCTGCAGCGGATGGTCGTACAGCACCACTTCCTGCGCGTGGGCGATAAGCGCGGCAAAGCGCAGGTAATCACCCAGCGGGTTATTTTCAGCCAGTTCGCGCAGGCGTTCGGCGCGACGGTTATATAAATTTTTGAGCCGGGGAAACAACAACGGCGGGATCATATCCGTCGCGCGTTTCTCGCTCTTTTCCAGCTCATCTTGCGGGATGATACGAATGCTCATTCAGTCACTTCCTGGTTTCAGCAGATTCGGCGATGGTCGCGTCCGCTCTGCGATTTGGCGGGCATCATGCGCCCGCTCTGGTGATGTCATTAATGATAACCGCAATCGGCATACGGGATATAGCCACGACATCGCAATGTGTGCGCTACGATACCTGATATCGATACCCCCGACTATGCACCGTTAGGATTAGCTGCCCTGCGCCATGGCCTAAGCGAAACGGGAAACGTGCCGCTCCCGCCTGCAGCGCACTCTGGCTAACGTTGTCAAAACAGCGCGTTATCCGCAAAAAAATGGCGTCGATATACGACGCCATTTCAGAGACGAACAACGCGCTCGGGCCTACGACTGGCGCTTATCCTGCTTTTCGCGGACTTCACGATACCAGCGCGGGTGATGTTTCTTCGCCCAGGTCTTCGTGACCCAGCCTTCCACCATCGCGGTAATGGTACCCTTCACCCACAGCGCCGCGTAAATATGCACCATGATCACCACAATCAGCGCCACCGCAGAGAAGGAGTGCAGCATCAGCGCGAAGCGGATAACCGGGATGGAGAAGGCCGGCGCAAAGTACGGACGCCAGATGATCACGCCGCTCACCAGCAGCAGCACCAGGAAGATAATCGCCGCCCAGAACACGCATTTCTGGCCGAAGTTATAGCGCCCGGTGTCGCCCACTTCCTCGTTGACGACAATCTTGCGAATATTTTTCGCCCAGAAAATATCGTCCCGGTTGATCAGGTTGTGGTGCCAGTAGCGGAAGAACATGATGATGAACGAAGCAAACATAATCACGCCCACGAACGGGTGCAGAATACGCGCCAGCTGCGGGGTACCCATGATTTGCATCAGCCAGTTGAAGGACGGGAAGAAAAAGCCCAGCCCGCTCACCGCCGCCAGCACGAAGCAGAAGGCGGTGACCCAGTGGTTGATTCGCTCCGGCGCGGTGTAGCGCACGATGGTGTCACGTCTTTTCATTTGCGCACCTCGTCTTTCTCTTCATCCAGATTGTCCTCTTCCTCTTCCGCGCGGTTCGGACCGACGCCGACGTAGTGGAAGATGCTGGCGGCGAAGGTGGCCGCAAAGCCGACCGCCGCGAGAGGCTTCCAGATCCCTTTCCAGAACTTAACCGTGGCGCTGATTTCCGGGTTCTCCGGCAGGCCGTGGTACAGATTCGGCTTGTCGGCGTGGTGCAGCACGTACATCACGTGCGTGCCGCCAACGCCTGCCGGATCGTACAGGCCCGCGTTGTCGTAACCGCGGGTTTTCAGCTCGGCGACGCGCTCGCCCGCCAGCGTTTTCATATCCTCTTTGGAGCCAAAGTGGATAGCACCGGTCGGGCAGGTTTTCACGCATGCCGGCTCCTGGCCAACGTTAACGCGGTCCACGCACAGCGTACATTTGTAGACGCGGTTATCTTCCGGGTTCAGGCGCGGCACGTTGAACGGGCAGCCGGCGATGCAGTAGCCGCAGCCGATGCACTGCTCGGACTGGAAGTCGACGATGCCGTTGGCGTACTGAATGATTGCCCCTTCCGCCGGGCAGGCCTTCAGGCAGCCCGGGTCGGCGCAGTGCATACAGCCGTCCTTACGGATGAGCCACTCCAGTTTGTCGTTCTGCTCCACTTCCGAGAAGCGCATCACGGTCCAGGATTTGGCGGTCAGGTCGGCGGGGTTATCGTACACCCCGACGTTGTGACCGACTTCATCCCGGATGTCGTTCCACTCGGAACAGGCCACCTGGCAGGCTTTACAGCCGATACAGGTGGTGACGTCGATAAGCTTCGCCACCTCTTCCTGATGGTCCCGCGCGCGGGGCGCGGGGGTGAAGCCGTTAGTCGCGGAACGACGGATAATGTCTTGCGATTGATAAGCCATAATTCGTCTCCGTTACGCCTTTTCCACGTTCACGAGGAAAGCCTTGAACTCCGGCGTCTGCGTGTTCGCATCACCAACAAACGGCGTCAGGATATTGGCGATAAACCCTTTCTTCGCCACGCCTTCGTAGCCCCAGTGAATCGGAATACCGATAGTATCGATATCCTTACCGTCCGCTTTCAGCGTGCGAATACGCTTGGTCACCACCGCCTTGGCTTTGATATAGCCGCGGTTAGAGGAGACCTTCACGGTATCGCCATGGGCGATGCCGAGCTTGTTCGCCAGCTTCTCGCCGATCTCCACGAACTGTTCCGGCTGCGCGATAGCGTTAAGCAGCGCGTGCTTGGTCCAGTAGTGGAAGTGCTCGGTCAGGCGGTAAGTAGTACCGACGTAAGGGAATTTTTCCGCTTTGCCCATCTGCTCAAGGTCGCCTTTAAAGACGCGAGCGGCCGGGTTAGAGACCACGTTCGGGTGCAGCGGGTTGGTGCCCAGCGGCGTTTCAAACGGCTCGTAGTGTTCCGGGAACGGCCCTTCCGCCATCTTATCGATAGCGAACAGACGCCCCATCCCTTCCGGCTGCATGATAAACGGCCCGACATCGCTGTCCGGCGCCGCGGCGCTGTAGTCTGGAATATCCACGCCGCCCCACTTCGCGCCGTCCCATTTCAGGAGCTGGCGCTTCGGATCCCACGGTTTACCCTGCGGGTCCGCGGAGGCGCGGTTATACAGAATGCGGCGGTTAAGCGGCCACGCCCATGCCCAGCCCAGCGTATTGCCGAGGCCCGATGGATCGGCGTTATCGCGACGCGCCATCTGGTTGCCGTCAGGCGTCCAGCTACCGGCGAAGATCCAGCAGCCGCTGGAAGTCGTGCCGTCGTCACGCAGCTGCGCAAATGAGCTGAGCTGCTGGCCTTTCTTGACGATCACCGCCCCGGTTGCCGGGTCGGTAATGTCTGCCAGCGCCTTGCCGTTGCTCTCCATCGCTACTTCTTCCGACGCTGGTTCATGCGGCGTGGCGTAGTTCCACGTCATGTTCAGCACCGGTTCCGGCGCCGGTCCGCCCTGTTCGGCGTACATCTTGCGCAGGCGTAAGAAGATACCGGCGAGGATCTCACCGTCGGTGGTCGCAATCCCCGGGGCGTCCGCGCCTTTCCAGTGCCACTGCAGCCAGCGGCCGGAGTTAACGATAGAACCGTTCTCTTCGGCGAAGCAGGTGGACGGCAGGCGGAACACTTCGGTCTGGATTTTCGCCGGATCGACGTCGTTCGACTCCCCGTGGTTTTGCCAGAAGGTGGAGGTTTCGGTGTTGAGCGGGTCGATGGTCACCAGGAACTTAAGCTTCGACAGCGACGCGACAACCTTGTTTTTGTTCGGGAACGACGCTACCGGGTTGAAGCCCTGGCAGATATAGCCGTTCACTTTGCCCTGGTTCATCATCTCGAAATATTGCAGGACGTCGTAGCCCTTATCCCACTTCGGTAGCCAGTCAAAGCCCCAGCTGTTTTCCGCCGTGGCTTTATCGCCAAAGAAGGCCTTCATCATGGAGACGAAGAATTTCGGGTAATTACCCCAGTAGTTCACCTGGTCCTTCAACAGCGGTTTCGGCGTGTTGGCGGCGAGGTAGGTTTGCAGGTCAGTCTGTTTCTCGCTCGGCAGCGTCATATAGCCAGGCAGGCTCTGCGAAAGCAGTCCCAGGTCGGTAAGACCCTGAATATTGGAGTGGCCGCGCAGGGCGTTTACGCCGCCGCCCGCCATGCCCATATTGCCGAGCAGCAGCTGGATCATCGCCATGGTACGGATGTTCTGCGCGCCGATGGAGTGCTGCGTCCAGCCCAGCGCGTACAGGAACGAGGCGGTTTTATCGTGCGCGCTGGTTTCCGCGATGTACTCGCAGACTTTGAGGAAGTCGGCTTTTGGCGTTCCGCAGATGTTTTCGACAACTTCTGGCGTATAGCGGGAAACGTGCTGCTTCAGCAGGTTCCAGACGCAGCGCGGATGCTGCAGCGTGGTATCGCGTTTGGCAAAGCCGTTTTCATCCAGCTCATAGTTCCAGGACGTTTTATCGTACTTGCGGGCTTCGGCGTCGTAGCCGCTGAACAGACCGTCTTCAAAGCTGTAATCCTCACGCACGATCAGGCTGGCGTTGGTGTAAGCCTCGGTATATTCACGGTTAATTTTTTCGTTGTTCAACAGGTACAGGATGACGCCTGACAGGAAGGTAATGTCAGTACCGGAACGAATTGGGGTATAGAAATCAGCTACCGCCGCGGTACGCGTAAAGCGCGGATCGATCACAATCAGCTTCGCGCCGTTGCGAATCTTGGCTTCCATCGCCCAGCGGAATCCAACCGGGTGAGCTTCAGCGGCGTTGCCGCCCATCACCACGACGAGATTGGCGTTCTTGATGTCGACCCAGTGGTTGGTCATCGCACCGCGACCAAATGTTGGAGCAAGACTTGCTACCGTTGGTCCGTGTCAGACGCGCGCCTGGTTGTCGACCGCGAGCATACCGAGCGCGCGGGTAAATTTCTGGGTTAAATAACCGGTTTCGTTACTGGAGGCGGAGGCGCACAGCATACCGGTGGTCAGCCAGCGGTTGACGGTGGTGCCTTCGCTATTCTGCGCGACAAAGTTGGCGTCGCGGTCCTCTTTCATCAGCTTAGCGATGCGATCGAACGCTTCATCCCAGCTGATTTTCTGCCATTTATCAGAGCCTGGCGCACGGTATTCCGGAAATTTCAGGCGACTTTCGGAATGGATAAAGTCCACCAGACCGGCCCCTTTAGGGCAGAGCGCGCCACGGTTGACCGGATGGTCCGGGTCACCTTCGATATGGAAGATAGACGCTTTGGCATTTTTTGCGCCGTCGCCGAGGCTGTACATTAACAGCCCGCAGCCAACGGAACAGTAAGTGCAGGTGTTACGGGTTTCGCGGGTGCGCAGCAGCTTGTACTGCCGTGTTTCCGCGAGTGCTAAACCGGGCGCAAAGCCCAGCGCCGCTGCCGTGGTTCCTGCCATACCGCCAGCGCAGATCTTAAAGAACTGCCTTCTGCTGACCTGCATGGTTCGCTCCTTGTTTCGACATTGTCACGTATAGTTATTTGCTTTGCGGTAAGGGCCGCAAAGGTTCAGAATTGGGGGTAATTTCCCTCGTTCCCGAAGGGATATAAACAGAATACCACATTGTGTGTATGCCTGTTCCAATACGGTTAAGACAAAGTGAACAAGAAGCCTCTTGAACAAATCGAAAATGTGACAGATATCACAGGTTATCGCCAGGTGTCGCTCTGGAAGCGCCAAAATTTGCAACATCCTCAGCCAGACGAGTTAGCTGAAGAGGTACCCGTTGCGCTGGTTTATAACGGCATCTCGCACGTGGTGATGATGGCGACGCCGAAAGACCTGGCGCAGTTCGCCGTCGGCTTTTCCTTATCCGAAGGGATTATCGAAAACCGGGGCGAGATTTATGGTATGGACGTCGTTCAGGCCTGTAACGGCCTGGAAGTGCAAATCGAACTCTCCAGCCGCCGCTTTATGGGGCTGAAAGAGCGCCGTCGCGCGCTGGCCGGACGCACCGGATGCGGAGTATGCGGCGTTGAGCAGCTCAACGATATCGGGAAGCCCGTGCAGCCGCTGCCCTTTACCCAGACGTTCGATCTGGCGAATCTCGATCGCGCGCTGGCTCACCTGCATGATTTTCAGCCGATAGGCCGCCTTACCGGCTGTACTCACGCCGCGGCCTGGGTAAGTCCTTCCGGCGAGCTCGCGGGCGGCCATGAAGACGTGGGTCGCCACGTGGCGCTGGACAAGCTCCTGGGACACCGCGCGGAATCAGAAGGCGCCTGGCAGAACGGCGCGGCGCTGGTCTCCAGCCGCGCCAGCTATGAAATGGTGCAGAAGGCGGCCATGTGCGGGGTGGAAATCCTCTTTGCGGTCTCTGCCGCGACCACGCTGGCGGTTGACGTCGCCGAGCGCTGCAACCTGACGCTGGTGGGATTCTGCAAGCCGGGCAGGGCTACCGTTTACACGCATCCGCAGCGGTTAATTGCGGGTTAAATTTAAGTCAGTTTTTTTGAATGATGACAACAAATCCTTCCGCTTTTTGTTTGGCGATGTGAGGGCTACTATTTATCACATCAAGGCACGGCGCCTTATTCAAACAACTAACGTAAAGGGTTTATATCATGAAAAGCATCAAAACTTTTGTCGCAGTTATCGCTCTGGCCGCTTCTTTTGGTTCTTTCGCTGCGGAAACCGTGACCGCGACCGCCGCAACGATGGACGGTGCGGAAGCGAAAATCGCCGCTCAGGCCCAGGCCGCTGGCGCTTCGTCTTACAAAATTACCGAAGCGTTTACCGGTAACCGCGTGCACATGACTGCGGAACTGAATAAATAAGCGTAAAGCTACTGTCGAAAGAGCGCCCTGGGGGCGCTTTTTTTGTGTCTGAGATTTATTCCCAGGGGGCTTAACGCAGGTGCCTTTGCCGTGAGGGGCGGCGATATCAGAATCAAAACAGGCTGAATGCAGCTTTACGTGTTGGTCCCTGCAAGAAGGCAGACAACAGATGAGAAAGCCGTGAACCTTCCTGACGCAAAAAAATGCGCTATTTATCACATTTCTGTCTTTTCATCATCGCTGGGTTTATGGGAGAAAACAGGCAGCCCACCCGCGCAATTATCGCTTCAAGCAACTTAATGATCTTAAAGAAAATAAAAAGATAATTGTTAAGGCGATCTCATTTTATAAAAGAGATATGCATCACAAAAAATGAGTAAATAAACCCACTGTCAATATTAGGCTCGGAGGAATTTATCAGCATATTGTGATCTCTATTGCAAATAACGGTCTTGAACTCAGGGAAAAATGTGGGCAAGCAAAGCAACGGAGACAGGCAATGAAAATTGGCATGGTTATTAGCGGCGGCGATGTTTCTGGAATTAATAATTTTATATTCCAGATAGCCAGACTGGCGAGTGCCGATATCACCCTTTTTAATGGCGGAATACCCGGACTGCTGGATAAAAATCATCACGAAGTCGCCTGGCGCGATCTGGTTGATTTCTCCATTGCCTCTATTCCGATCATCACCTCCGGGCGAACCAGTCGCAGGCTGCTGCGCAGTGAATATGAAACCATAGCCAAAAAAATTAAATCACTGCGCATTGATGTGCTGATTATGGCCGGCGGCGACGGCAGCCTGCAGTTTCTCAATACGCTGAGCGAATTTGATATTAACTGCTTTGGCGTCGGGATGACTATCGATAATGATGTGTACGGCAGCGATTATACCATTGGTTTTTCCACCGCCTGCGAGCAGATTATTAAGGAAGTTTCCCGGTTAAGAAATACCGGAAGAGCATTACCGGGCCGCGTCTTTATGGTCGAAATATTAGGAGGCTATTGTGGAGAGTTAACGCTGCAATCCGCGATTAAATCGAATGCTGATATCGCCCTGATTCCGGAATCGCAGATGCCGTTAGAAACGCTGGCCGAGCGGGTGAAGCATAAGCTGACACAGCAGAACAGCGTGGTGATCCTGTGCTCTGAAGGCTACACCAGGGAGTACTCCCCCGGCTTTCAGGGGGCCATTGATACCATGATTAAGCAGCTTGAACCGCAAATTGGCGTGCGTATTCGTAAAACCATCGTAGGCTACGGTTTGCGCAATGGCGATCCGACCTGCGAAGAAATTTACCAGGGCACGATTATGGCCAGTGAAGTGGTTCGCTGTATTCAGTCAGGGATGAAAAATAAAGCCATCATAATTAATTCAAGCAACAAACCTATTCCGATTGATTTAGTTAGTATGAAAAAACGTCTGGTCGACACTGAAGGACATCATTATAAACTTGCCAAACAACTCAATATTATTTGAGGAGACCCTACATGCTGAAAATTCTATGCGTATGTGGCTGCGGCCTCGGTTCAAGCTTTGCCATTGAAATGACGGCGAAGGCAGTTTTAAAGAAGCTGGAGATTCCCGCACAGATTGAACATACCACTATTTCCGAAGCCGGGGCGTTTAAATCAGATATGATTCTGACGCAAAAAACCTTCGCCGATATATTAACGGCGGATGCCAGTGCGGAAGAAATTAAACGCGTGGTGGTACTGCATAAGCTCACCGATAAAGATGAAATTGAAGCTAAGATCGTCGCATTCTTAAAAGAGCGTAACCTGAAGGTAGCGGACTATGAATAGCTTTGTAGAGTTTATCGTTAAAGATTTACTCGGCCAGGCTTCAATATTAATTGCATTTATTGCGATGCTGGGCCTGATTCTGCAAAAAAAATCAGCGGGCAAAACGGCGGAGGGGACGTTTAAAACGCTGCTCGGTTTCTTAATTATGATGGCCGGCATCAACATTATTGTCGCCACGCTAACGTTCCTTAACGATATCTTCACGCAGGGATTCGGCATGAAAGGCTACATTACCGATGTCGCCGCCATCGCCGGATTAGCCAACCGTGAATTAGGTTCCGAAGTCGCGCTGACCCTGATGGTGATTTTTGCCGTCAACATCATTATCGCCCGCCTGACGCCGCTGAAATATATCTTTCTGACCGGCCAGGCGCTGTTGTGGATGGCAACCATCGGCGCGGTGATTGGCTATAAAGCCGGGCTGACCGGACTGCCGTTGATTTTAACCGGCGGTATTTTCGGCGGCGTGATGGCGGTACTGATGCCCGCGCTGGCGCAGCCGGTCGTCAGGCGCATCACCGGTTCCGATGACGTGGCGCTGGGGCATTTCTGCACTATCGGCTATCTGGTGCAGGCGGCGGTGGCTAAAGTGGTGGGTAAAGGTTCCCGCTCAACGGAAGATCTTGAATTACCGGATAACTTTAAGTTCCTCCAGGACACCTATCTCGCGATGGCGGTGGTGATGGTGCCGATGTATCTCATTCCCGCGATTGCGGCGGGCCCGGAATATATCGCTCAGTTCTCCAACGGCATTAACTACCTGATGTACGCCTTTATGCAGTCCATTCAGTTTGTGGCGGGGGTATTCGTTCTTTACAGCGGCGTGCGCCTGTTGCTCAACGAGCTGGTGCCGGCATTTCGCGGGATTGCGATGCGCATTGTCCCGGACGCTAAGCCTGCGCTCGATTGCCCGGTGCTGTTCCCGTATGCGCCCAATGCGGTGATCGTCGGCTTCCTGGCGACGACCGTCGGCTCCATCATCGGCATGCTGGTGTTCCCGATGTTTGGCCTGGCGATGATCCTGCCCGGTCTGTTAACCAACTTTTTTGCCGGCGGTACGGCGGGCGTCTTCGGTAACGCGCTGGGCGGCCGCCGCGGGGCGATGATTGGCGGCGTCATTCACGGCCTGTTTATCACCTTCCTGCCCGCCATTTTGGTACCGATGCTGGAAAGCTACGGTTTTACCGGCGTCACCTTCAGCGATTCGGACGTGATTAGTTCCGGTCTGGTATTAGGCCACGCCTTCCAGAACAACTGGCTTTTTGTCGCCTTGTTCATTGTTTTTGTTGCCGCACTGGCATGGTTCGTAAACGGTAAATCAGCGAAGCCGAAAGGGGAAAATGTTCATGAGTCTGTATAACTTCAACGCTATTCTGAAAATTGCGCAGGAAAGAGATTTTAAAGCCATTGGCTCATTTAATTTGCACTGTATTGAAATGCTGCCCGCCTTTTTTAAAGCGGCGCAACAAAGCGATAGCCCATTAATGATTCAAATCTCTACCGGGACGGCGGAATATCTCGGCTATCGTTTACTGGTGGATGCGGTTCGTTCATTAGCGGAAAGTGAAAACGTGCCGACCTGCCTGCACCTGGATCACTGCTCTGATATCAGCGCCATTGAAACGGCCATGGATGCCGGATTTTCATCGGTGATGTACGACGGCTCCCATCTGGATCTGGAAGAGAATATTGGCAATACCCGCATCGTGGTGGAAATGGCGCGCCCGCGGAATATCACGGTAGAAGGCGAGCTGGGGGCGATCGGCGGATCGGAAGATGGCAAAGCCGTGGCCGCGGAGGATATCTGCTTCACCACGGTGGAGGACGCCAAACGCTTTGTGGAGGAGACGCAGGTGGATATGCTGGCGGTCTCCGTGGGCACGGTGCACGGCCTGTATACCGGTAAGGCGCAAATTCAGCACCAGCGGCTGAAAGAGATTAGCGCCGCGACCGGCGTGCCGTTAGTGCTGCACGGCGGCACCGGCGTCAGCGATGAAGATATGCGCCTGGCCGTCACTGAAGGTATCAACAAGGTGAATGTCGGCACTGAAATGAATGTGCAGTGGGTCGATCAATGTAAAAGCACGTTTGAAAAAGGCAAAGTGAACGACAGCGTGCGCAAATTTTTAATTCCGGCGAATAACGCGGTCACCCATGTATTAATGGAAAAAATCGCTCTGTTTAAATAAACGCATATTTTTAAACCGTATTCCGTTGCCCTGCTGTCCGTCGGGGAGGAGCTCGCTATGTTTGAATCTTTGAAAACGCTGTGGAAAAAAGAGAATCAACCCCCGCAGGATTATGACGAACAGTCTCGCCAGCTGGCGGGGGAAATTGCCAGGCTGGAAGGCGAGTTACGGGGCAACCCGGCTAATGGCGAAGTGCAGAAAGCATTAATGCTGATATATAACCGGGCGCTGTCGGTCTATGCCAAAAGTCATACGCATCGCGAGGAAATCGATGCGCTTTTTATGCGCATTGATGAGTTACGTAACATTATTCGCCATAATATATAGGAAGTGATAATGACGATAAAAGAACTGCTGATTGAGGCCGATGCGATTCAGGTCGGCGTCACGGAGTCCGACTGGCAGAAGGTGATCCAGCTGGCGGCCAGCCCGCTGGTTGCAAAAGGCTATATCTCGGCAGATTACGGCCAGGCGGTGATCGATAATACCCTGCATCATGGCGCCTATTACGTGTTTGATGAAGGTGTCGCCATCCCTCACGCCAGGCCGGAATGTGGCGTCAAACGCAACTGCTTCAGCCTTGTGGTGTTGAATAAGCCGATTCAATTTGCCGATAGCGAGAAGGCGGATATCGTCATTATGTTCGGCGCGCAGGACAGCAATGCTCATATTGAAGAGGGGATTCGGGCGATTGTCGCTCTGCTTGATAATAACGAGACCATGGCGAAGCTGCGGGCCGCCAGCAGCAGAGAGGAGGTCGTCGCGTTGTTATGAACAGACATCTCACACCCGGCTGCAAAACGGTGATTTTAATTAACGGTATTCCCGCATCGGGTAAAAGCACCGTCACCCGGCAGCTATCGGCAGCGTTTAATCTGCCGCAGCTGACCATCGACGGTATTAAAGAGCCGTTTATGGCGTGCTTTACCGGGATCGACCGGACCTTCAACCGGCAGCTGGGCTGCGCCGCGTATGAAGTCATCTGGTCGATCGTCGGCCAGTCGCCGGCAGGCTGTATCTGGCTTATTGACGCCTGGTTTGGCTTTCAACCGCGCGACACGCTACAGCAGCTGCTGCAACACGCGGGCGTTGAAAAAGTGCTGGAGGTCTGGAACCACATCTCGCCTGAGCTTGCGGTGTCGCGCTATGCCAGCCGGTTGCAGGATCGTAAGCCGGGGCATCCGGGCGAGGAGTATCTTCCGGAACTGGCGCAGCTGGCGCAGCAGGCGGAACCGATGCGGCTGGGGCCGGTGTTCACCGTGGATCAGCACAAGCCGCTGGATATGGCGTCCGCTACCCGTTGGATCGAAGCACAAATAGCGTAAGCCCTTAAGGGCAGCTGCCCGGCGGCGCTTTGCTGGCACGGCCTATAAAAATTGCATAACAACATGATGTTTCGCGTTTCGTAGGTCGGATCAGGCGACGCCCGCCATCCGCAGCAGCGCCGTCGCCACGGCGGCGGCGATAATCACCACGATCAGCGGCATCTTACGCCAGGCGAGGAACACCGCCAGGCCCACGCCCAGCACCCGCGCCATCCCGGCAGAATGTTCGCCTTCGTAAAAGGTGGTCGCCAGCGCCACGGAAAAGAGCAGCACCGTCGCCGCATCGGAGAGCAGCGCCTGGGCGCGCTCGGAAAACGCCAGCCGGCTGCCGAGCTTCGCCCCGCCTAAACGCATTAAGTAGGTGCCCAGCGACAGAATCGCAATACCGGCGATAAATAGCGTCATATTGCCCATTATTTTTTCCTCGTCAGCAGGCCAAACAGCGACAGCAAAACCGGCAGGCCAACCGGTGCGAAAGGAACGGCGGCCAGCGACAGGGCCGCTCCGCTGCAGGCGCGGATCAGGGTGGTGCGGTTTTTAAAGGCCGGCACCACCAGCGCCAGCAGAATCGCCGGGAATACCGCATCGAGGCCAATGGTTTCCGGGGCCGGGAGCAGTTTGCCGACCCCCGCGCCCAGGAGCGCCCCCAACGGCCAGATCAGCGCCACGCCCAGACCGCACAGCCAGTAGGCGGCCCGCCGCTGCTCGGGGGTTTTCTGCGACAGACCAAACACCACGCTTTCATCGTTCATAATATGGCAGCCGAGGAAGCTGGCGGCGCGCTGGCCGACCAGGTCGCGAACCGTCACGCCGAAGGGAATATGCCGCGCGTTGACCAGCAAACCGGCCGCCGCTGCCGCCAGCGGGTTGCCGCCGCTGGCGACAATGCCGATAAACATAAACTCTGAGGCCCCCGCCAGGACGCAAACCGAAAGCACAAAGGGGACCCAAATCGGGAAGCCGTAGGCGACGGCCAGCGAGCCGTAGGACATCCCGACGATGCCTACCGCGAGGCAGACTAAAACAATTGCTCTGAGGGTGTCGCCTTTAAGCGTAGCGAAGTGTTGTTTCATACTCTTTAGCCATATCGAACGAATTTCCATTATAATGAACGTAACAGAATCGCATTTCAAGGCGAACGAAACGTTCGTTATAAAAAACACGGAGGGCTGTATGACTCAGCCAATTAGCCTGATTGCCAAAAGCCTGGTGCGGGAACGCGCGCGCACCGGTCTTTCCCTTGCCGAAGTTGCGCGACGGGCGGGAATCGCCAAATCAACGTTATCGCAGCTGGAGTCCGGCAACGGTAACCCGAGCCTGGAAACCCTCTGGGCGCTGTGCGTGGCCCTCGATATCCCCTTTGCCCGGCTGCTGGAGCCGCAGGTGAATACCACCCAGGTGATCCGCCGCGGCGAGGGAACGAAAGTGATCGCCGAGCAGGCAAACTATCAGGCGATTTTACTGGCCGCCTGCCCGCCGGGCGCGCGGCGCGATATTTATCTCCTGCTGACCCAGCCGGGCGCGGACCGCATTTCCCACCCTCATCCGCCGGGTTCGGTGGAGCATATTATTGTCACCCAGGGGCGCGCGCGGGTCGGCCTGACGGAAGCGCCGGAAGAGCTGGGGGAGGGAGATTACATCTGCTATCCCGCCGATCGGGAGCACGTTTTCCAGGCGCTGGAGCCGGATACCCAGGCGCTGCTGGTCGCCGAGCAGAACTAGTCAGGCCCGACACTGGGCCTTCGGTGTGCCAAAAACAGGCGTCAGATAAAAGGGATTGTCAGGCGCGCGCGTTATGATTGATATCGCCATCGGCCGTTTTCTGCAGGGCAATAGCGATAGGGCAGGAGAGGTCGAGCTGCCGGGGATGATAGCCGCGCTGCAGCAGCCAGAACCACTCTCCTCCGGCCGCTGGCTCCAGCCCCATATCGGTAAAACCTGCTCGCCGCAGCCTGGGTCGTAGCGACATCAGCGCGCCATCCACGCGCGCCCGGATATAAATCAGTTTACGGGCCGGCAGTCGGGAAATCTCGTCGACCATCTGTTGCGTTGATATATTCATCGTGACGTCCACCCGATCATCACAAAGGGCAATTTCAACGGGGGCTGCACAAGTTTCCCTGGCGGGCGGGATCTGCGCCGCGCCAAATTTTTCCTTTAGCAAGTTTATCCAACCATCATCACGGCTATCATCCGCGGTGAGCGGGACGGGGCGTGGCTGCAAGGGTAATACGCCGAGGATAATGCTTTCACGCAGGCCGGATTGAAAGGGGGAGGGGACGTAATCTCTGAGCAACCCCGTTGAGTAAAAGCCCAGCCTCTGCGCCAGGCGCTGCGAGTGTGGATGGCTGGATACCATTTTGATGGTTAGCGTGCCCAGGCCAAGCCTGCTTGCGGCAAGACGCAAATATTCCCCCAGTTGGGTGGCTACGCCCCGGTTTCTGAAGGCGGGGTGCACCGCGAACATGGCCAGTTCGGCCGTCTGCTTATCCGCGTGGTGCCGCCATAAGGCGGCATGCCCGATGATGATGCCATTCTGTTCGGCTATCGCGCTGTGCCATTCGTCCCGGGCGTTGCGCCAGCCAATCAGGCTGGGCATATAGATATCAGGATAGACATAGCGATCGCCATAAACCGTGCGAAATAAGGCGCTGATGCCTTCGCCGTCTTGTCGCTGGAACGCTCTGATTTCAATCATTTCACCGCCTCCTGCGCGAGGTAGGCGCGTTTGTCGATCACCCGCTGCAGCTTACCTGTTCGGGTATTGCGGATAAGTTCCGCCTGGCTGCACCAGTGAACCTGAACGCACAGCTGGCCGGCAGCCTGTAGTTCTGCGAGAGCGTGATCCCTGGCGAGTAATTGACCGCAGAGCCTGTCGGCCTGCTGCCGGGTACCGGAAAAGGCGATACGTAAGCTCAAACGATCCCGGTTATCGGCGTGCTCCAGCATCAGCTGCCACTGCTGATGCCCCATCTCTTCCGTAATAAGGGCCGCTATTTCATCAGGAAATAGCGAGGCGTAACCTACCCGCAAGCGGTGCCCGAGGCTACTGCGTCCCTGCAAAATAAACTTGCGATGTTTGCTTCCCGGAGGTTCACGCCAGGCGGCCAAATCGCCTACCGGATAGCGAATCAGCGGCATCAGCGTGCGCGTAAGGCTGGTGACCACCAGCATTCCGGAACGATTGATTTCGTCGATCGGCTCGCCCGTCGCTTCATCAATAATTTCCACGATAGTTTCGGGTTCAAAGACCCGATGCTCGTCCGCCAGGCAATCCGGCGTGCTGAGTCCGATAAGCCCGGCATCCACGCAGGCGCAGCCGATAGAAGCAATACGGGCGTTGGGAAAGGCGGATTTCAGCAGCTGTAGCTGTTCAGTAAAAAGACTCTCGCTGCCGTAAAGGATGGTCTCGATACCGGGCAGACGGCGGTTTTTTCCAGCGAGCTCTGCCGCATATTGCAGCAGCATCGCCGGGACGCCCACCAGTACGTTGATATCGTGCTGGACGATCTGTTCGGTGAGGGTGTGCGGTTCAAGCGATCCGGTGAAAGGGTACTCGCATACCGGTATCGACATGTGCGAAAGCGCGCCGTGGATAAATAAGAAGCTCGCGTACAAATCACCGGCGAAAAATAAATTTGCCACGCGCGCGCCTGGCTTGAGCTGGCTGGAGAGGCTGCGGCCAAAACTGGTGACGAACGCACGCCACTCCTGGCGGGAAAAAACCGACAGCTTGCCGCCGCCGGTGGTACCGCCGGTCTTAAAGACAATACCGTCCTCCACCGGCCCGGTGAGGACGGGCCAGTTTTTCAGGCCCTGGCTCCCCTCCCAGTAGCGTTCGGGATTAATAAGCGGCAGGTCCTTCAGCTGCCAGCCGCGGGTGGCGAGATGGCGATAGTGTTCGGCATAGAAAGGCGAGCGGCAGCGAACCCTCTCGACAAGCTGTTCGAGGCCCGGTGGGCTTACGGCCACTTCTTCCGTTTGGGTGGATTGCGGCTCAAGGCGACCCATCATCTTTGCTGTTGTCATATTCAAATATCCTTATTGTGAGCCGATCGGCGGGAGTGCGCTCAACGGCGTTTATCAATGACCAGCGGCGTCTTGCCGCTTTGCGGATGCCGTTCAAATTCGCTGAACAGGCGGCTGGTCACGGCTAACTCCAGCAAATGGGCGTCCAATGCCATTTTGAGCTCAGGGTCGGTGCAGACCCGCTGTTTGACGCTATCAATATTGCCGTCGGTGAAGATGTTGATGCATTCGAGCCCGCTGCGCGGGTTATGTTGAAGAATCAATTGAACAGGGGCATCGGCGAGCGTTGCCAGCCGCTGGGGTTGAATAAACATCGTGCCGATACGCACCAGGCTGCCGTGGCGGCCTAAAAGTTCAAAGCGGGGGCTGGGGGCGCCGCAGGGGCATTCGCCCGGCAGCCAACGGCCCATATCGCCGATGTCATAACGAATCACCTTCTGACCTTCGCGGGCCGTCGAGGTAAAGAGCAGGCGGCCGGCATCGCCGGGCGCGACGGGCCGATCGTCGAGCGGGTCGACAATCTCCAGCCATTGAATATCCGTCATCAGGTGAAACACGCCATCCGGGCAATGCGTACAGGCATGTCCCAGCGGCCCGGCATCAACCGAACCATACAGCGCCGAGCGAATGGTTTTCACCCCGAAACCGTGAATATAGTCACGCTGGGCGACGCCCATATGTTCGCCGCCCAGCAGCAGTTTCTGAATACCGCCGTAGTCGCGCAGAATGGCCTCTTCTCGCGTAAAGAGCTGATACAGCGTGCTTGGCATACCAATGAGCGTGGTAACGCCCTGATTCACAATGGTTCGGGCGATCTCGTGATAGTCATCATCATGGGGGCCGCCCATGGGAAGATGGGTCACTTCAAGCATTTCCAGTAGGGTGAAAAAGCTGAGTAAACCACCGTAGAGATTGCCCGCGTACATCAGATTGAGCACTTTGTCGTGGGCGGGATCTAGCCCGGCGGCGAACATGCCTGCGGCGGCGGCCTGCATCTGGCGGCGATAGTCGCGATAGGTAAACCCGGCGAGTTTAGGCACGCCGCTGCTGCCGCCGCTGCGAAAGAAAAGCTGGGCGCTGGGCCGCATTGCGTGCTGTAAGAATGCCGTTTTATCCATAATCGGCTGCTGCGCCGTCAGCATCGGCGGCGGCGGGTTCGGATCGAGCGTAGCCTGCTGCGGCAGGACATCGGCATCCAGCGTCACGGTGACGCGGCGAGCCAGCTGACTTAAGGCGTAAACGCCGTCATGCGGTTCGCCGTGATAGCCGTCATGCATTTTACCGACGGGGGTAATTCGATTGACGCCGGCTGCCAGCAGCAGTTGGCTGAGGGGGATTCTGTCCCGATCGGCGGCAACCAGCCCGCAGGTTTGCAGGTGGGTTCGCCAGGGGCGCAGCGTTTGCATCACTTTATTTTGCGGTAGCGGCCGCAGCAGGACGGTTCGGAACAGCGGTGAAGGCGTTATGGCCGAGGTGTGTTGCTGAATGATGCGCCAGCCGTCTCCTGCCAGCAGAGCGTTGTCAGCCCCGGCAAATACGGCGTCCAGCTGCGCGAAGGCGACGGCGCGGGTGATATCCGCCGCCGCCTTTTCATCGGGCATTAACGGTTGCCACCGTGCGTGACGGCGCCGCATGGCCTCCGCCAGTCTTTCGCCAATATCCTGCAATACCACCGAATCATCGCTATCAACAAAAACGATTTGCGGGCTGGAACAGGCCTGCTGGTCAAAACAGCAAACGTCATCCGCCAGCGCGAGAAGGCTTTCTTCATTAACGGCATCCGGTTGTAGCCAGGCAAAGCTGATTTTATGTCCCCATGGGATCCAGCGACACCCGCCAGGGAGCTGTTGACGAATCGCCTCGAGGGCGGTATCGCCACCCCAGGCCGATATACCATCGGCGTGGGTAAGCAGTAGGGAAAGGCGCGTGGTTTCGACGGGAACCACGGCGACGAAGTTAGCCAGCTGGTCCGTTAAATCGCAGCGAATAAACGCCCGTAGCAGATCGATTGTCATTCCTTGTTCGCTGGCGCTTGGGCGCAGCCAGTTAATATTCCCGACCAGCAGGCTCTCTATTATTGCGAAGAAGGGAAGCAGTTGCGCATTGGCTGGGGTGACATGCACCACGACGCCCAAAGGACGCCAGCCTTCAAACTGCGGTTCACGGTAGTTAATGCGGCGCACGGAAAAGGGGGTATCGCCCAGCTCATGCTCGAGTTTTTGGCGCAGCGCGTCCGGTTGGCAAAACTTTTTGACCTCTTCCCGATAAGCCGGGCCCAGTTGAGGAAGGAAAGCGTGGTCTTTTAGCTGTTCGATAAAACGCCCGGCGCAGGCAAGCACGGTTTCCGGACGCGGCGGTTGGCTCAGCGCGCTATCCAGCCCGCTCGTCAACATGGTGATGGCCTCTTCTGGCGTGAGCGAGGGATAGTTTTTTCCCTGAATGAGATACATATTAATTTCCCTTAATCAGTTCTGACGCCGCCAGTGCGCAGCTACGTGCTTTGCTATGGCTGGCCCGGCCCAGCAGCTCAAACCAATCGGTTGTCACACCGCATCCGCACTCTTCAGCGCGGTGCAATTGTGCAAGATCGCTCATGACCACGCTGTGCGCAGGGCAGGAGGTGATATAAGGCGACACAAACTGTATAAAACCGCGCTGCCCATAATCTTTCACCGCCAGAGAGGCGGTATCGCGGATCCAGGCGCGGGAATAAACGGGAATATGGAAATGGTGATGCGCGCATTCAATGTAGGGCACGCAGTGCTCCACGGAACCATAGCCGTCGCGGCATCGGCTATCGGGGATCCCGAGCTGTTGGGTCAGCCGCGCATAGAACGCGGATTTAGGGATTTCACGGTCGGCATGCGTTTTCCAGCCGCCGCCGAAAAAGGCCAGCGATTGATGATGAAGCTGGAGCGGCGGTAGCTGCATTTCTCGCATCCGTTCAAGTATGAACCACATAAATGCCGGGAAACCCAGGATTCGTACCGGTAACCCCTCTTCAGCAAACTCTTGTAAAGCGCGAATCACGCCGAAAGGGTCGAACTCATGCCCGCTCCCGGTGTGACGCAGCGCGTAAACGGCGCGTTTGACCGGCGCGTATTTACACAAGAACTGGTCGGTAAAAGAGGTGCCAAGCGTGATGATATCGGCGGGTTCGTAGCTGAGGAGCAGGTAGTTGCAGGGCGCATCGGGCGTTTCCCAGCCATAATGGCGGAAAATGCGATCGACCATTCCCTGGGCGGCTCCGATACTGCGCGCATCATAGCGCATTCGACTTTTCTGCCCGCTGGTACCGGAAGAGGTGAGTTCAAGCGCATCCTCACCGGAGCGGCCGATCGGCAGATTCTGTTTGAAATAGTCGGCAAAGATCGGCGGCAGCTGCGACCACGAATCTATATTGGCCGCATCTGCCGGAATATTGTGGCGGGCCAGCCACTGGCGGTAGCCCGGCGTATTCATAACATGAAATGCAACGATTTCACGCATGGCTTCATCAAAGAGCCGTTGTGAATCGCTATCTTCATGATAAGGGCTGTCGAGTGCGCAGAGGGCATCGACGCAGGATAAAGTGTCCATTTTATTCATCCTTAATAAAAAGTCGTCCGTGAGTGATTAATGGCCTGAAGCTGTTATTTTCGTTTTACTCCTCTTCTGCCTGGTGAATATATTAACGATAATGAATAATGCTGCCAGCATCGGAATAGTGGCCGCGATAATATATGCGCTGAGGCTGTCGCCGGCGCCCAATCCGGCCATTAATGCCCCCCCGAGGCTAAAAATAGCGACGGAAATCATGCCTATCATTGCCGATACTGAACCTTTTCCATGCTCGCTGGAAAATAGCGTGAGGCGATACAGCGTGGCGTTGCAAATGCCCAAGCCAAAAGCATAAATAGCCATGCCGATAATCAGCGCAATAATATTTTGCCATATTAGCGTCATGACCAGCGCCAGCATTATGCCGATAAATATGGGAGAGAGTGAAAAGTATAATAACTGCTCCGGCTTAAATTTTTCAGCGGTAACGTTAAGGACGATATTCCCCGCAATCAACGCCGCAAAAACAGGTAATTGCCATAGCGCGTACTCCAGCATACTCATTTGCAGATGATGCACCAGCAGCAGCGGGGAGAGCGCGATCCACGCCATCAGCGGCAGCCCGACGAGGCCAAGCGCAACGCTGCCGGATATACAGCGTGGGTTCGTAAGCAAATCGCCATAAGCGCGCGCGAGGGTTTTTACCTCGAGCGGCTGACATTCAATTTTACTGCCATCCTCGCGTACGACGCCGATCGTCTCCGGCATCCAGCGTAGCAAACCGAACCAGGTGAGCGCCGCCATCAACGCGATAGCAATAAAAAGCGTGCGCCATGACAGGTAAGCAAGCACAACGCTACCGACCAAAGGGCCAAACAGCGGCGACAGCAGCGCGATATTGGCAAACAGGGCAATTAAGCGGATCGCATCCGATTCGTTGAATGCTTCCTGCAGGGCCGGATAGCTCACCACCACCACAAACCCCAAACCTATTCCCTGAATAAACCGCAGGAGAGTAAAAACCTGGATATTGTCTACCCATGGCGTGGCCAGGCAGGAAACAGAAAAAAGCGCACAGCCGATGAGTAATAAAGGCCTGCGGCCAAATCTATCCGACGCCGGTCCAATAAGCCACTGAAAGCTGACGCCGCCAAGTAAATAGGCATTAAGTGACCACGGTACGTAATGCGGTTGAGCATTTAAATCTTTAATAACCGTTAGCATTCCCGGCATTACTACATCGCTGGCGACATAAGTTAACAGCTCGAATGTTGAAAGAAATAAACAAAAAAATAAAGCGTGCCGTGAAGAAACAGGCAGTAGTGAGTTATACATAAAACCCTGTTATTAACATATTCCATTATTTTGCTTTTATATCACTCCCTCTTTTTAAAAACTTTTATCAAGTGATTCTTAGTTGATAAATATCAATGAACAGACCGTGTTCATGTTTGTTTAAACTGCGAATTATAATTCCGATACATACTTCATATTTTAATTAAAAATAAATCGAATGATTTATGGGGATTAAATGTGCGTTTTCCAGACGCTGCGTTATTTTTCCAGGGGTGAGCGATTAAGTCATTCATCTATCAACCATATGATTTGTATAGGGTAAACCTGTCGGATTCAAATATATTCAGCTTGGTGAATCACAGCGTATCTTCGTCTCTTTCTTATGAGGAAGGGGGCGTTTAATTTACCGCCACATTGAATAAACGGTCTTGCTGCCTCTCATTTCTTTGTGACGTATCATCAGGCGCCGAGGGCCGCGGTGTTCAGGTATTGCCGCGCGGCGTCGCTCTTGCTGGACGCCATGCCCGTATTGCGGGACACTAGCCGCATTCTCCCGCGAAGACAGGGATACTTATGTCGCTGAAAGCCATTGCTAAAGAACTTGGGATCTCGGTAACGACCGTCAGCCGTGCGCTAAACGGCTATGATGACGTGTCGCAGGAGACGCGCGCCCGCGTGGAGGCCGAAGCCCAGCGCCGTGGATATCGGCCAAATACCTTCGCCCGCCGCCTGAAAATGGGCAAAATTGACGCCGTTGGCCTCGTTTTTCCCGTGCGTCCCGCGCCGTTGAATAACAACGTCTTTCTCGAAATGGTGGGAGAAATCAGTCACGAGCTGGCGCGCTATGAGATTGATTTACTGCTGATTGCCGACGATGAACAGGCCGATAAGCACGGCTATATGCGTATGGTGCAGAGTCGTCGCGTCGATGCGCTGATCGTAGCCCATACCCTGGACGACGACCCGCGCCTGATTCAGCTGCTCTCTTCCGGCTTTCCTTTTCTCGCCCTGGGGCGCAGCCGCCTGCCGCAGCCCTACGCCTGGTTTGATTTCGATAACCAGGCGGGAACGTACCGCGCCACCCGTCATCTGATTCGCCAGGGGCATCAGCGCATTGCGCTGCTGAGCGAAAATAACAATCAGGCGTTTATTACCCAGCGCCGCAACGGTTACCTGCAGGCGCTGCGCGAAGCGGGCCTGGCGGAAACCTGGCTGCGCAGCGTGCCGCCCACCCGCCGCGGCGGGTTTCAGGCAACGATGGAGCTGCTGCGCTTGCCTGAACCGCCAACGGCGATTGTCACCGATTGCAACACCCACGGCGACGGCGCGGCGATGGCCCTGGCTCAGCTCGGACGCCTCACCGGCGCCGATCGCGTCTCGCTGGTGGTTTACGACGGCTTGCCGCAGGACAGCATCATCGAAACCCCGGTGGGCGCGGTGGTTCAGTCCACCCGGCAGGGCGTGGGCCGCCAGATTGCCACCATGGTCCGCCGCTTAATCGCCGGCGAGGATCTCGCCTCTCTCCAGGTGCTCTGGCAGCCTGAATTTATTCCCGGCGAAACCGCCTGATTCTCCTCCCGTCAGATTAATTTCCTGAACTCGATCACGGATCCGAAACGTTTTGGTTGGCACCCGAAACGTTTCGGATCAACAGTAAGGCATTCCTTGTTGTGGAGATGTCTCATGTCTGATTCGATTTTACGCCTGCAAAGCGCAGCGGCCGATGTGGTGATCAAAACCCGTCCATTCGCCGAAATTATCTACTGGGGGCCGCATTTAAGCCACTTTTCGCCGCAGGATGCGGCCAGCATCGCCCGCCCGGTGGCCAATGGCCGCCTCGACGTCGATTCCCCGGTAACCTTAATGGCCGAACTGGGCCACGGTCTGTTTGGCGCGCCGGGCATTGAAGGTCACCGCCAGGGGCTGGACGCCTCACCGATGTTTACCACGACCGAGGTGGTGCAGGATGGGCAGAATTTAACCCTTCTCAGCGAAGACGCGCAGGCGGGCCTGCGGCTGTGCAGTGAAATTCAGCTTGATAGCAGCGGCGTGCTCAGCGTTCGTCATGGTTTAACCAACCTGCGCCCGCAGCCGTGGCAGGTGGACCGCCTGGCGGTCACGCTGCCGGTCGCCGAGCGCGCCCGCGAAGTCATGGCCTTTCATGGCCGCTGGATCCGCGAATTCCAGCCCCATCGTCTGACCCTTGAACACGACAGCTTTGTGCTGGAAAACCGTCGTGGACGCACTTCTCACGAACATTTTCCAGCGCTGATTACCGGCAGTCGCGCTTTTAGCGAGATGCAGGGCGAAGTGTGGGGCGTGCATTTGGGCTGGAGCGGTAACCACCGCCTGCGGGCGGAAGTGAAAACCGACGGTCGCCGCTACCTGCAGGCGGAAGCGCTCTATCTGGCGGGCGAAATGGCGCTGGCGGAAGGGGAAACGCTGTGGACGCCGAACCTCTACGCCAGCTATTCGGCGCAGGGGCTGAACGGCATGAGCCAGCAGTTCCACCGCTATCTGCGCGAACAGATTATTCGCTTCCCGGACAACAAGCCGCGCCCGGTGCATCTCAATACCTGGGAAGGGATCTATTTCGACCACGACCCGCAGTACATCATGCGCATGGCGGATGAGGCGGCGGAGCTGGGCGTGGAGCGCTTTATCATTGATGACGGCTGGTTTAAAGGGCGCAACGACGATTGGGCGGCGCTCGGCGACTGGTATCTTGATGAGGAAAAATACCCTGACGGTCTGGCCCCGGTTATCGACCATGTGAAGTCGCTGGGGATGGAGTTCGGCATCTGGGTTGAGCCAGAGATGATTAACCCGAACTCCGATTTATACCGCGCCCATCCCGACTGGCTGCTGGCGCTGCCGGGCTATACGCCGATCCCCGGGCGTCATCAGTTTGTCCTGAACCTGAATATCCCTGAAGCCTTTGATTATCTGCTGGAACGGATGAGCTGGCTGCTGGGCGAACACGCGGTGGACTATGTGAAGTGGGATATGAATCGCGAGCTGGTGCAGCCTGCCCATAACGGCAAAGCCGCCGCCGATGCGCAAACTCGCCAGTTCTATCGTCTGCTGGATACGCTGGTGGCCCGCTTCCCGCATATTGAATTTGAATCCTGCTCCTCCGGCGGCGGGCGTATCGATTATGAAGTGCTGAAGCGCAGCCATCGTTTCTGGGCTTCCGACAATAACGATGCCCTTGAGCGCAGCACCATCCAGCGCGGCATGAGCTACTTCTTCCCGCCGGAAGTGATGGGCGCGCACATCGGCAACCGCCGCTGCCACGCCACCTTCCGCCAGCACAGCATTGCGTTTCGTGGCCTGACGGCGCTGTTCGGTCATATGGGGCTTGAGCTGGACCCGGTGACCGCCGATGAGCAGGAGCGCGCGGGCTATCGCAAATACGCGGCGCTGCATAAGCAGTGGCGCGATGTCATTCATCACGGCGTGCAGTGGCGTATCGATATGCCGGACGCTACAACCCTTGCGCACGGCGTGGTGAGCGAGGATCGGCATCGGGCGATTTTCCTCGTCAGCCAGCTGGCGATGCCGGACTACACCCTGATGGCGCCGCTGCGCGTGGCGGGGCTGGACGCGGGCGCCCGTTACGAGGTGACGCTGCTCGACCATCCCGATATTCAGATTACGGGAGAGGGCGGCCATACCATGCGTAAGCTGCCGGAATGGATGACGACGCCGCAGACCGTCAGCGGTGAGTGGTTGCAACAGGCGGGGCTGGCGCTGCCAGTCCTCGATCCGGAAAGCGCCATTTTGATTGGCCTGCAACGCGTGTAATGACGACGGGCCGCGCGTCGGCCCTTTTTGAGGAATACACCATGAACCCGACCGTCTGTACCCATAAAAACAACCCCAATTTCTGGATTTTCGGGCTGTTCTTCTTTCTCTACTTTTTCATCATGGCCACCTGCTTTCCGTTTTTGCCGATCTGGCTATCGGACGTCATCGGCCTGAATAAAACCGAGACCGGCATTGTTTTCTCCAGCCTGTCGCTGTTTGCCATCTGTTTTCAGCCGATACTGGGCGTGATCTCCGATAAGCTGGGGCTGAAAAAGCATCTGATGTGGATCGTGACGGTGCTGCTGGTGCTGATCGCGCCCTTTTTCCTTTACGTTTTTGCGCCGCTGCTGAAAACCAATATCTGGCTCGGGGCGCTGAGCGGCGGGGCCTACATCGGCTTTGTGTTCTCCGCCGGCGCCGGGGCGATGGAAGCCTATATCGAACGCGTGAGCCGCAATAGCGGGTTTGAGTACGGCAAAGCGCGGACTTTTGGCTGCCTCGGCTGGGCGCTGTGCGCCACCACGGCGGGGATGCTGTTCAGCGTTAACCCCGAGTGGGTGTTCTGGATGGGGTCGGCCGCCGCGCTGGTACTGGTCGTGCTGGTGGCCATCGCGAAACCGCAGGCCAGCCAGAGCGCACAGGTGATGGACTCGCTGGGCGCTAACCGCTCATCGGTGGATTTAAAAACCGCCGTACGCATGTTCCGTCAGCGCAAAATGTGGATGTTTATTCTCTACGTCATCGGCGTCGCCTGCGTCTATGACGTTTTCGATCAGCAGTTCGCCACCTTCTTTAAATCCTTCTTTGCCACCCCGGAATCGGGCACCCGCGCCTTTGGTTTTGCGACCACCGCCGGGGAAATATGCAACGCGATTATTATGTTCAGCTCGCCGTGGATTATTAACCGCATTGGCGCGAAGAATACCCTGCTGATTGCCGGCATGGTGATGGCGGCAAGGATGATCGGATCATCGTTCGCCACGACGGCCGCTGAAGTGGTGGCGCTGAAAATGCTTCATGCGCTGGAAGTCCCGTTCCTGCTGGTAGGCGCGTTTAAATATATTACCGGCGTGTTTGACGTCCGCCTGTCGGCGACGATTTACCTGGTTGGTTTCCAGTTTTCCAAACAGGTGGCGGCGATCTTTCTCTCCGCTTTTGCCGGGAATATGTATGACCGTATCGGTTTCCAGGATACCTATATGATCCTTGGCGGCATCGCCCTGAGCGTCACGTTAATCTCCGCCTTTACCTTATCGGGTAAGGCCACGTCGGAAAAGATGAGCGATAGCGCGATGACGGTGTAGAAAACAGTCCGATAATTCACAAGGATGTGATTGATAAATGAGGAAATATTGACCATGGATATGAAGGAAAGAATGAACAGCGGCGAGCTTTATCTTGATTCAGGATATGGGTTACCGCAGCAGCGGCTGATGGGCAAGGCGCGAGCTTACGAATACAACCACTCGCACCCCTTTAATCAGGAATTAAGAAACGACATTATTCAGCGGATGTTCGCCGCCGTGGGCGAGCAGTGCTGGATAGAGCCTCCGATTCATGTGGCCTACGGCACCCACACCACCATTGGCGATAATTTTTACGCGAACTTCAACCTGACGCTGGTCGATGATGCCGACATTATCATCGGCAATAACGTGATGTTTGCGCCCAACGTGACCATTTCCACCGCCGGCCATCCGATTCATCCGGATCTGCGGCACACCCAGCAGCAGTTCTCTCAGCCGGTGGTGATTGAAGACGGCGTCTGGCTGGGCACCGGGGTGATTATCAACCCAGGCGTCACCATCGGAAAAAACTCGGTCATTGGCGCTGGCAGCGTGGTGAACCGTTCCATACCGGCGAACGTGGTCGCCGCTGGGGTCCCCTGCCGGGTATTAAGAGCGATCGCCGATAGCGATAAAGAGAAATTTCAGCTGTTTACAGCGTAAATTGTCGCGGCGCCGGGCGGGCGCTTCATGCCCCCTCCCGGGTAGACGTCGCGCAATCTGCCTGCGGGGACGCATTTCCGCCGGGACATCATGATGCTTTTGCCTGACTATTCATTGCCAGGGTACTGCGCGCGTTACGCAGAATGCTTATTTCCCGTGAAAGTTAGCCCCTTCCACTATAATCAGACAAACGTTTGCCATCGTTATTTTTCGATTTTTTATTCATTTTTTGCGTCTTTTTTGGCGGAGGAGAGCACGCGTTAATATGGTTATTTACTGGCTTATTAATTATCATTTTAGCCATTATTTTTTATGATAATGTGATTTTTTATAGCATTTTTATGTGGTTTTTATGTGAATGAATTTATAGCTTATGGATGGCGAAAGGAATGGATTTCTCCCCGGTGAGCGTATTTTTTGCATGCAAAAAAAGAGAAATGCTTTTGTCGATATATCACCAGGGGGAGCGGCAACTTAAAAATAGAATGATGATGTTAAACTATTGAACTTAAAGGGTGTTTTAATTTTTTTATTTCCTTTAAATTTGGTGCTAGTATTTTAATTGAGTAATGTCGCAGGCCAAAAATGAGAAAAAAATGTTTATTATCGACGAAGATTTTGACCGTGGTGCCTTACGCTCCTTTGCGTTTGGCCGTAATACTCGGCCTTTGTTGGCGATCCAGCGTATTATGCAGGCGCTGCTGCCGGTTAGCACGCCGTTTGAGCTGCAGCCGGACGAGCGATTTGAATTTTGCGATACTGAAAATAACGCGAATATATTACTCCTGCTTGAGGGGACCGGCGTGGTTTGCCATAGTGAAAATAATATGGCGATAACCACGCTATTTTCCCCCTCGGTACTGGGGCTGATTGATGGATATAGTACCTTTTACGACGTAGAGGCCAGGCCGAAGCACTTTTTCTCTGCGGAAACATCTTGCTCTGGTCAATTGGTTCCGCTTGCTAAGTTTGTGGAGATTATGGACGAGCAAAATCTCTGGCATGATATCGCCCGGATTCTGGCCCATCGGTTATTGGTTATGGCCATCCGCGAGAAGGAGTTTATTGGCGTGGAATCATTCATCATGATCCGGACGTTGATCCTGGAACTCGGCTCCTATCCTGAGGAATATCGCGAGCAGATTAACGTGCTCAATTTTATCCAGCGGCGCACCAATCTTTCCCGCAGCGGAATACTGTACGTCCTGTCTGAACTGCGCAAGGGGGAGTATATCAGCGTCCATCGAGGCGTGCTGAAGGGAATTAATAAACGAATTCCTATCGATTTTTAAATAAGTTCATAACAGAATGCTAACAACAACGCCTGTTTTTTAGACGCACCAGCTCTTTGAATTATTAACATCATGATTTTTATACGTAATTATCATTATTGACTTGCATCATTTTCGAATGTCCAGTTTTGGACGAAAAAATTGATTTAGATTAATAAAATTCTCTGTAAGAATTATTCCCAGGACAACACGGAGTGTCTTCTTATATTTAAACCGTCTTTTTTATCGCCGCGGGGAACGTTCCCTGGTAATTGCTTCGGCCATAAAAAAGTAAACGGTAATTAATGAGGGAATACAAAATCAATTTAATGTGTATGGATTAAAAATGAAAAAAGCATTTATGGTAAAAAGCGTCGTTCTGGCAATGGTTATGGCTGGCGGTATTTCTTCTGCGATGGCTGCTTTACCGACCAGCGGGTCTTCTTCCACCGTTCAGGGCGGCACCGTTGAGTTTAAAGGCTCTGTTGTCGATGCAGCCTGTGCGGTAACCGCAGACACCAGCAACCAGATTGTGAACATGGGTCAGGTTCGTCTGGCTGCCCTCACCGGTAAAGACTCCGTTGCTAACCAGAAAACCCCGTTCAGCATCAAGCTGGCTGACTGCGATACCACCGTCGCTTCTCAGGCATCTGTGACCTTCGACGGCAACGCGGCGGCGGGCGAAGCTGGCGTGCTGGACAACACCTCTGGCGCGGGTAGCGCGGCAGGCGTGGGCATCCAGATTTATGACAAAGACGGCTCTGCGCTGGATCTGGGTACCGCGTCTCAGGCAGTTACGCTGATCGACGGCGACAACACCCTGAACTTCTCCGCTGACTACTACCAGACTGCGGATACCGCGACTGCCGGTAGCGTGGACACCACCGCTACGTTCAACGTGACTTACCAGTAAGGTTACGCCAGTCATTTTCATTTAGGGATCCTGTGCCAGGGACGGCGGCTGTGTCATTGAAAGGAGTAGATATGAATTTCACTACACAACGGCTGAAGGCGTTTTCCCTCGCGGGGGCGTTTTTGTTTCCCGCTCTGGCACAGGCGGGCAACCACCACGTGGTAACGGTAAAGGGCGGCGACGTTGAGTTTCAGGGCGCCGTGGTCAATGCCGCCTGCGCGGTGGATGCCGGTAGCGAGGATTTAACCGTTGAGATGGGGCAGGTGCGCTCCAATGAATTTCATGGGCTGGGAAGCTGGACAGATCCGCAGGCGTTTACCATTACGCTGAAGGATTGCGATACCACGGTGAGCCAGCAAGTTAGCGTGGCCTTTCGCGGCCTGACGGATGGCAAAGATCCGGGGGTACTGGCGGTGACCGACGGTGCGCAGAGCGCGCAGGGCGTCGGGTTAGGCATTTTTGATAATCAGGGAAATCAAATTATCCCGAACACGCAGCCGATGAATTTTACCGCTATTCAGGACAATACGACCGTACTCAATTTTGTCGCCAAATATCGCGCGACCTCGAGAACCGTCGTGGCAGGGGATGCAAACGCACAAACCTGGTTCACGTTAACCTATTTGTAATTTCCTGATGCCGTCCGCGGCAAATCTTTATTGTGAAAGGCACTTTATGTCCGTTATTTCTTTTTCCCGCCTGTCTCTGGTTGCGCTGGCGTTAGCCGGTGCCGGTCTGGCCGCGCCCGCGGCGCAGGCGCAAACCGAAACCCAGGCGCACGCCGCGGCGAACGGCGGGGTATCATTAGGTTCCACCCGCGTCATCTATCCGCAGGGCAATAATCAGGTCTCACTGGCGGTGAATAATACCGACCCGAAGGCCACCTTTTTAATTCAGTCATGGGTGGAAAACGCCAGCGAAAGTAAAAGCAGCGATTTTGTCATCACCCCGCCGCTGTTTGTGATGAAGCCGCAGAAAGAAAATACGCTGCGCATTATGTACGTCGGGCCGAATAATCTGCCGGCGGATCGCGAAAGCCTCTATTGGGTGAACGTTAAAGCGATTCCCTCGGCGGCAAAAGACACCAAAGGGAAAAATACCCTGCAGATCGCGGTGCTGAGCCGGATTAAACTTTTTGTCCGCCCGAAAAATCTGCCGATGGCCTCGATCGATGCGCCGGCGAAGCTGCGCTTCCACGAAAGCGGTAATACCCTGACGGTGAAAAATCCCACGCCCTATTATATGACGCTGGTACAGATTCACGCCGGTACCGCAACGTTACCGACGACAATGGTGGCGCCGATGTCGCAAGCGGATTTAAAACTGCCGGCGAACGCGCAGGGAAATATCACCTTCCAGACCATTAATGATTACGGGGCAAACTCGCCCGAACAGAAAGCCATAATAGAATAATAAACAGGTCGGCAAAATAATGACGTTAAAAATAAAATATATCACCCTCGCGGTGATGCAGGTTCTATTTGCCCGGCGTCGGGTATACCGTATTATTTTGCCGGCAACCTTATCGGCATTACCGTTATCCGCGCTGGCGGATAACTATTTTAACCCCGCATTCTTATCGGACGACCCTAACGCGGTGGCCGATCTTTCGCATTTTGAAAAGGGCGATAGCCAGGCCCCGGGTAAATATCACGTTGATATTTATCTGAATAAGCAGCTGGTCTCCACCGAAGACGTAAACTTTAAAGCGGCAAAAGGCGGCCAGGATGATACCGGGCTGGCGCCGTGCTTTACCACCGCGCGTCTGGAACAGATGGGGGTCAATACCAAAGCCTTCCCGGACCTGGCGAAGCTGGCGCCGGAGCAGTGCGTGCCCTTTGCCGCCATACCGGAATCCTCCACCGAGTTCGACTTTGAGCATCAGCAGCTGAACATCAGCGTGCCGCAGGCGGCGCTGAAGCAGAGCGCGCGCGGGTATATCCCCCCGGAAGAGTGGGACCAGGGGATCAACGCGCTGCTGCTGAACTATGACTTCACCGGCGGCAACAGCGGGGGTGATACCAAAGAAGACAGCTACTATCTCAACCTGCAAAGCGGCCTGAACCTCGGCGCCTGGCGCCTGCGCGACTACTCCACCTGGAACTACACCAGCGGCGAGGGTGAAACGGAGAATAAGTGGGAGCATATCAGCACCTACGTCGAGCGTACGATTGCGCCGCTGAAGGCGGAGCTTACGCTCGGGGAAAGCTACACCCCGTCGGACGTTTTCGACAGCCTCGGCTTTCGCGGCGTCCAGATTGCCTCCGATGACAACATGCTGCCGGACAGCCTGAAGGGCTTTGCGCCGACGGTCCGCGGTATCGCGAAGAGCAACGCCAGGGTCACCATTAAGCAGAACGGCTACGTTATCTACCAGACCTACGTCTCGCCGGGCGCCTTCGCCATCAACGATCTCTACCCGACCTCGTCGAGCGGCGACCTGCAGGTGACGGTAAAAGAGAGCGACGGCAGCGAAAATACCTTTACCGTGCCGTACTCCGCGGTGCCGCTGCTGCAGCGCGAAGGACGACTGAAATACGCCCTGACCGCCGGTAAATACCGCAGCACCAACGATGATCAGGATGAGGTCAATTTTGCCCAGGGAACGGCAATCTACGGCTTGCCGCATGGCTTCACGCTGTACGGCGGTTCGCAGGTCAGCAACGACTACCACGCCTTCGCGCTGGGCGCCGGGCTGAACATGGGGGATTTCGGCGCGATCTCCGCCGATATTACCCAGGCAAACAGCACCCTCGCCGACGGCAGCCAGCACGACGGTCAGTCGGTACGCTTCCTCTACGCCAAGGCGCTGAACGATCTCGGCACCAACTTCCAGCTGCTGGGCTACCGCTACTCGACGGAGGGGTTCTACACCCTCGACGAGACGACGTATAAAAACATGAGCGGCTATACCGGTGACAATGAGTGGAAAGATGAGGATCACGACGGTAAGCAGGATAAGCCGGTGTGGACCGATTACTACGATCTCTACTACACCAAAAAAGGCAAAGCGCAGCTTAATATTTCGCAGCAGGTCGGCAAAATCGGCTCGATTTTTGTCACCGGCTCCGAACAGACCTACTGGCACACCGATGAGAAAGATCGCATGTTGCAGGTGGGCTATAACGGCAGCTGGAACGGCATCTCCTATAGCCTGACGTGGAACTATGACAAGTCGCCGGGGGAAGAGGAGGCGGACCAGATCTACGCCTTTAATATTTCGCTGCCGATTGGCCAGTGGCTCTCCAGCAACCATAGCGCGGATATCTACCGTTCGGCCAACACCACCAATATGAGCTTTGGCACCACCACCGATCAGCACGGTAAGACCACGGGTACTACCGGCATCAACGGGACGCTGCTGGCGGATAACAACCTGAGCTATAACGTGCAGGAGAGTGACGGCAACCACGGCACCAGCAACAGCGGCAACGCCAACATGAGCTATCAGGGCACCTACGGTAACCTGCAGGCGGGCTACAACTACAGCGACGGCTACCACCAGGTGAACTACGGGGTCAGCGGCGGCGTGGTGGTTCACCGCAACGGCGTTACCCTTAGCCAGCCGCTCGGCGACACCAACATTCTGGTGAAAGCGCCGGGGGCGGCCGGCGTCGAGCTGGAAAACGCCACCGGGGTGAAAACCGACTGGCGCGGCTACGCGGTGATCCCGTACGCCACCACCTATCGCCAGAACCGCGTGGCGCTCAATACCAACTCCATGGGACAGAACGTCGATATTGAAGACGCGGTCACCAACGTGGTGCCGACCCAGGGGGCGCTGGTGCGCGCCGAATTTAACGCCCACGTCGGGGTGCGTGCGCTGATGACCCTGATGCATAACGGCAAGCCGGTGCCGTTCGGCGCCACGGTCAGCCAGAAGGCGGGCAATAGCACCATCGTCGGCGACGACGGCCAGGTGTACCTCGCCGGGCTGCCGCTGAACGGCATGCTGGAAGTGCAGTGGGGCGAGAGCGCCGGACAGCACTGCAGGGTGAAATATCAACTTCCGGAAAGCGCGAAGCAGCAGCCGGTGAATAAAGTCAGTGAACGGTGCCAGTAATGAAACGTATTATCACACTCTCAATCGCGCTAATGGCCTTGATAAAAATAATTAGCCTTCCAGCATATGCTACAACTTATCCTTCGGGCTCATGCTACGTTCCTGATGGACATGCAGCAGAAAACTATGATTTTAATATCAGTGAGGTCGTACCCGATCCTACGCAAAATACAGCTGGAGAAGTTTTACCCGCTATAGTTTCTACCAGTAGTGGAACATTCTCGCTTGAGTGTTCTTGCCAGGAAGGTTCAACCTTTTATACACATCAGTGGACAACAACGGATCTTGTTTCAACAGGAAACTCCGGGAGTTTAACCTTTTATAAGGTTAATGACTATATTTCTGTTGCGTCTGAAATAAAAGACATGTCTGATGGAAAATATTATCCTTTACCGTGGACTAACCATTATAAACCTGCAGGTGCAGCAATGCCGTGTAACGAGGTTAGATCAGATTTCAACACCGGTGATAATATTAGAGTTACGTTCAGAATAGATCGGAAATTTGTTGGGGTGATGAATTTCCCCCATGTAAAAATATTTGATTTATGGTACACCGTCGGCAGTGATTTTATAAAAGGTGCACCCGTAGCTTCAGCCTATATTGATGGTCAAATATCGGTGCCCCAAACCTGCTCCGTTAACGCCGGGCAAATCGTGACCGTCGATTTTGGCTCATTTATGTCGGGCGAATTTAAAAATAAGGGCCAGATGCCCGTCGGCTATACGCCAAAAACGATTTCGGTACCGATTAAATGTAACGGCATAGAGGCTAATGCTAATTTGACGGTCCGTTTCCAGGCGGACGCTTCGGCGGATGAACCGGCGGCGATTAAGACCAGCAACAACGATGTCGGGGTGCAGATCACCGATAGCAGCGGCAAGGTGATTGAGCCGAACAGCGGTCTGATCCCGTTCCAGCTGGATGATAACCTGCAGGCGACGGTGACCTTCCACGCCGCGCCGATTAGCACCACCGGAAACGCCCCGGCAGAGGGGACCTTTTCGGCGACGGCCTATATTCGCGTTGACTTTGCCTGAAGCGTAAAAAACGCTAAACGGCATATTGGTGGTATGGCAAATCGCGAGCAGGCAATAACGTCAGATGCAATATTAACGATCTGAAAGACAGAAGCAGTAGCCGAACAGTATATTTAGTAAAAGGTCTAGTAATGAAAAAATGTGTCACTCTATCAATAGTACTTATGGCCTTGATAAAATTAATCAGCGTTCCTGTATATGCTACCGATTATCCTTCAGGCTCATGCTATATTCCTGATGGTTCTACAAAAGGAACGTATGATTTTAATATCAATACGGTTGTATCCGATCCTACGCAAAACGTCCCCGGGGAGATTTTACCCGCCGTGAACTCGAGTAGTAGCGGTTCATTCTCTGTTGAGTGTTCTTGCCAGAGTGATTCGGTTTTTTATACGCATCAATGGACAACAACGGATCTGGTTTCGTCGGGAGCCTCCGGTGGTTTAAATTTTTATAAAGCCAACGACTATCTTTCAGTGGCAGGAGAAATTAAAAACCCCGGTGACGGCACATATTATCCTTTGCCTTTGGTTGACTTATATAAGCCCGTTGGGAATGGCATGTTATGTAATAGTGTGACTTCAGGCTTTCATTTTGGCAATGATGTTAGAGTTACGTTCAGAGTAGATCGCAAATTTGTTGGAGTGGTAAGTTTCCCACATATAAAATTATTTGATTTATGGTACACCGTCGGCAGTGATTTTGTGGAAGGCTCGCCAGTGGCTACCGCTTATATTGATGGTCAACTATCGGTCCCCCAAACCTGCTCCGTTAACGCCGGGCAAATCGTGACCGTTGATTTTGGCTCATTTATGTCGGGCGAGTTTAAAAACAAGGGCCAGATGCCCGTCGGCTACACGCCAAAAACGATTTCGGTACCCATTAAATGTAATGGCATAGAGGCCAATGCTAATTTGACGGTTCGCTTCCTGGCGGAAGCCTCGGCGGATGAACCGGCGGCGGTTAAAACCAGCAACGATGATGTCGGGGTGCAGATCACCGATAGCAGCGGCAAGGTGATTGAGCCGAACAGCGGTCTGATCCCGTTCCAGCTGGACGACAACCTGCAGGCGACGGTGACTTTCCATGCCGCGCCGATTAGCACCACCGGAAATGCCCCGGCAGAGGGGACCTTTTCGGCGACGGCCTATATTCGCGTTGACTTCGCCTGAGGAAAAAAGATGAAAGCGGCAAAAACACTCTTTCCCCTGTTGCTGGCGTTTGCGGGCGTTCATAGCGCTATCGCCGATGATATTAATACTGGCCAGGTTGAGCTGGATATGACCGGTACAATCGTCGCGGAAAGCTGCGATATCGATACCGCCAGCCAGAACCAGACTATCCATATCGGCGATTTCAGCGCTGGGATATTTAAAAACGTCGGCGATACCTCGGAGTGGAAGCAGTTTGATATCAAATTAAATAACTGCACCTCGGCGATCAGCCAGTCGACGGTGGCCTTTAGCGGCACGTCGGACGGCTCCGACCCATCGCTGTTAGCCCTCTCCGATACCTCCGGCGGCGGCGGAATGGCCAGCGGCGTGGCGATTGAGCTGCTGGACAGCAGTATGAACGCGATTGCGATTAACAGTACCGATAACGGGTACCCGATTACCCAGGGCAATAACGATCTGACGTTTCGCCTGCGCTATAAAGCTACCGCGGTGCCGGTTACGCCCGGCAACGCCTCTTCGGTACTCTATTTTGATGTGAGCTATCAATAATGAAAAAGACGATCCTGCTGTTATCGCTATCCGGCTTGTCCTGCTCAGCGCTGGCCCACGACGGCACCGTAAACATTACCGGCACGATCCAGGGAAACACCTGCACCGTGACCACCGATACCGCCAACCAGCAGGTGATCCTGGGCGACATTGCGGCGAAACAGTTTACCGCGGCCGGCAGCGCCTCCCAGCCGATAGCGTTCACCATCGGGCTGGAAAACTGCGGCAGCGCGGCGTCGGCGGTCTCATTAACCTTTACCGGCGAGGCGGATACGACCAACAGCGCCCTGCTGGCGTTAACCAGCCAGGCGGGCAGCGCCGTGGGCGTCGGGGTGGCGATCTTAGACAGCCAGCGTACGCTGGTGCCGCTGAACAGCGCCAGCAGGCAATATACGCTCGACCCGCAGCAAACCAGCCAGAACCTCACCTTTTACGGTGAGATGGTAGCGACGAGCAGCCCGGTTACCGCCGGCAGCGTTGACGCCACGACCACCTTTAGCCTGACCTATCAGTAGCCTGTCCATGTTGAGAAAAATCGCTGTACTGCTGGCGCTCAGCGCCTTGTCCCTTCAGGCGCAGGCGGGCGTAGTGATCGGGGGGACCCGCTTTATTTATAATGAGGGTAAGCCGTCGATATCGTTCCGGGTGATCAATCAATCGCCCTCGCGCTACTTGATTCTGAGCAAAATCGTCGCCGATGGCGACCCGCACGCGGCGGTGCCTTTTGTGGCGACGCCCCCGGTCTTTGCGCTAAACGGCCACAAAGAAAATGAAATTCGCGTGATGTACACCAGCGGCCAGCTGCCGGCGGACCGCGAAAGTCTGTTTTGGGTCACGGTGGCCAATATCCCTCAGGCCGACAGTCAGCAGCAGAATACCCTGCAGATTGCGGTGCGCAGCCGCATGAAGCTGTTTTATCGCCCGAAGGGCGTACAAGGGGATTCACAGCAGGCTTATCGCCAGCTGACCTGGCGGCGCCAGGGTAAAACGGTAACGGTGCAGAATCCGACGCCGTTTTACGTCACGCTGCTGAATATGCAGGCCAACGGCCAGAGTATCGCCGGGGCCGGGATGGTCGCGCCGCTTTCCAGCCGCTCGGTGGCGTGGTGTCCGGCGCAGGGCGGCTGCGCGCTGCAGTGGCAGACCCTTAACGACTATGGTCGGGCCATGCCGGCGCTGCGTATTTCGCCCGATGCGCAGGCCAGGAAGGGGCAATAAGATGCACGCAGAACTCAGGGGAGAGCCGGAAACGGCGGCCTCCCGCTGGCTCCTTATGATGCTGGCGCTGATCCTGCTTGGCGTCATGCATATTGTCCTGCCCAGCACCGGCGGCAGCGGCGCCGATTTACCGGAACCGCTGCTGGTCTGGGGCGTGCTGCTGGTCACGATGGTCGGCTGCGCCTGGTTTTTGCGGCATCAGAGACTGCGCAGCAGCCCGTTCCTGCGCGGCATGGCGCTGGCGGCGTTACTGCTGACGCTGCCCCTGCTCTGGAGCCCCTCCGCCGACTGGCGGCTGGATGCCTTCCCGCGCCTGGCGGGCCTGTGGGCGGGCGTGGCGTTTTATTATCTGCTGCTGAACTGTCGGCTCACGCCGCGTCAGCAGCAGACCGTACTGTGGCTGATCGTCACCGCCACTCTGATTCAGGCGGTTTATGCGCTGGTGGGGATCGGCCATCCGGCTTGGCTGCCGCTGCCGGCGCAGGCGGCGCAGCGCCAGGCCGGACAGTTCGCGATCGGCGTTTTTCTGCAACGCAACGTCACCGGTTCCTTTATTGCCACCGGCGCCGCGGTGCTGCTGTGGCTGACGGTCGACGTCCGCTTTGTCTGCCGCAGCGTCGCGAGGGAGAGATATCGTCAGTGGGGAAGCGCGCTCGGGCTCGGGCTGCTCTACGCCACGCTGACCCTGCTGAAATCCCGCACCGGATGGCTGGGCGGCGTGGTCTGCTGGCTGATGATGGTGACCATTTTTTGCTTCTCGCCGTTACGCCGCTCCGCCGCGCGCGGGGCACGCTGGCGTGTCGTACTGGCGCCGGTGGCCGGCGTACTGCTGGGGCTTGCCCTGCTATCGGTCTCGTTACTCAACGCCCTGCATGAACATGACGGCTCGAATCTTGAGCGGGTTTTTATTCTGCAGCAGACCTGGAACATGATACTGCAGCATCCGATCGTCGGCTGGGGCTACGGGGGATACGCCTGGTCCTTTGCCCATTTCGTGGCCGATAGCGTCCCGCCGTTGTCCCGTCGGGTCCCGGGGTTAACCTATCCGCATAATGACCTGCTGTTCTGGTGGGTCGAGGGCGGAGCGGTCGCCCTGCTCGGGCTGCTGGTGCTGGGCGTTAGCGGATTCTGGCTACTGCTGCGCCGCCCCGGCGTACGGCAGCTGGCGCTGCTGGCTTGCCTGATGCCCATTTTGCTGCACACGCAGCTGGAGTATCCGCTGTATCAATCGCCGGTACACTGGTTGTTCGTTCTTATCCTGGTTAACCTGGCCGATCGCTGTCCGTCCGGCGAACAGGCGCCGCTGCCCGCATTCACCGCGCCCTCCACGCGGCCGGTACCCTGCGCGCTGATGATCCTGGCCTGCTACGGCGCGCTGCTCACCGGCTGCGCCTTCTGGCAGGGGCACTACCTGACCGCTTTTCAGCAGTCGCCGCAGCGTTTTGCCAGCCGCGTACTGCGGCTGCATGACATCGGCATCGGCAGCGAAAGGCTGCGTAAAGATCGGGCGCTCAGCTATATCATCCGCTATCAGTCGAGCGCTAACGTGGAGGACCTGGAGGCTTTCAACCAGATCGGCAGGCGCTGGATTGCGGTGTGGAACGACGCCGATATGTACAACAATCTTATTAACGTCGAGCGGTATCTTGGGCAACAGAAAAACGCCCGGGCTTTGCGCGAGGAGGCCCGGCGGCTCTATCCTGAGAACCGGCGTTTTTCATCGTAGTGCCGATGCCGGTTATGGCCGCGGGCTCAGCGTCGCAGAGGCAGCTGAGCCTTTTTACGTATATTGCGGGTCGGGGCTAAAAAAGCATTGATCGAATATAATTAGCAGTGTAATTATCTCCTGTGGTTTGAAATTGATTTCAAAAATGCCCAACACAGGAGTGTTACCCCATGGACGCACGTAAATGCACTGCCGCAGCGGCTTTACTTCTCGCCTGCACTTCTTCTTTCTGCTACGCCGGCCATACCGGAAAAGTCCGCTTCATTGGCACCGTTGTGGAGTCGGGATGCTGGAACAAGCCCGGTCAAAATGAATTATTCTGTTATCGCGATAAGACCGTTTCTCATTATTCCGCGGCGCACGTCAGCAGCGTTTCGCTGGATGTCAGTAATGCCGTGGTGCAAAAAACATTTCTTGATAAACAAAAGCAGCTGGAACAGTTAACGATTAATTACTATTAAGTTTAATGACATTTAAATATCTTCAGCTCATCGGGTTGAAGATATTTATCTCATCTCAAAATTAAGATGTTAGCAAGAAATTACATAATTTTATTATTCTTACAATCTACGATCGTTTTATTACCGCGAGTTGATTGAATCCCCACATATTCCTCTATACTATTCCTCATATATTTTACGCAGAAAAGATATAATATATATGGCTAAGGTGGTTTTGTTTCCGGAGATCTCTTCTTCGCTGGAATGGTTAAAAGGGCATGGTGATACAATTCTTCAGTATGGCTGGAACGTGATTGCCGCTTGTATTCTCTTTTTTATCGGCCGGGTTGTCTCAACCTTATTATCTAAAGGTATCGAGAAAATACTTCTGCGGCGCAGGGTAGATATTACGGTTGTCCATTTCTTTGCCGCCCTGGTGCGCTATATCACGCTGGCGTTTGCGGCCATCGCCGCGCTTGGCCGTTTAGGTATAGAAACGTCCTCAATTATTGCGGTCATCGGCGCGGCGGGGCTGGCGGTGGGGCTTGCGCTGCAGGGATCGCTATCAAACTTTGCCGCTGGCGTACTGTTAGTCACGCTACGTCCTTTCCGGGCCGGAAACCTGGTGCAGATCGGCGCCATTACCGGAGTGGTGGAAACCGTACATATATTTTCCACCACCTTACTCACCGCGGATAATAAAGACGTGGTGATCCCGAACGGCAAAATTATCGCCGACAGTATCGTTAACTATTCGCGCCATCCCTTCCGGCGTATCGATTTGATGATTAGCGTCGGCTACGATAGCCGAATTGCGGAAGTGAAGCGCGTTATTCTGGCGGTCATCGATGCTGACAAACGCATCGATCGGCAGCGTGATACCACCGTTCGTCTGGCCGAACTTGGCGCCTCGTCACTTAATTTTACCGTGCGCGTGTGGGTGAAAAACACCCACTACTGGGATACCTATTACGATCTGCTGGAGAATATTAAAGAGGCGCTGGACGAACATCATATTGCGATTCCTTATCCGCAGATGGATATTCGCGTCGCCGGCACGGTACCGACGTTATCCTGATGGCTGAGATGATATGAATGCGAAAGCGATGGTTTGTATGGCTGTCTGTTTCCTGCTGACGGGCTGCGGCAGCGTCATGGGAAGAACCTCTTTGGCGGAGGGCGAAACGTGGTATCCAGGGGTTAAAACGGATATCGCGGTGATCCGCGGTGACAGCGAGTATGATTATAATTATCTTCAGGGGACATTATGGACTCTGGATACGCCGCTGTCGTTTATTGGTGATACGCTGATGCTGCCGATTGATTATTTTCACGGCCCGTGGTCAATTCACTCCGGAAAATAAAAAATATATTATAAAATGGTGTTAATTCATTATGAGTTCTATTTTAGATGTGGCCGTAATGTCCCCGAATCGCTATTTCTGTCTGGGGCTAAGTAGCCTGCAAGAACAAAAGTCACTGACCGCCATTCGGCTGCACTTTTGTCATGATCTGAAAAGCTTAAAAACGCTAATGGAGAGCATTGCGCTCTCCGGCGTGCTAATGGAAACGTTTGGTGAAGGAGAAAACATCTACGATGCGTTTGTTTTTGGCGATTATCTAAAAAGGCAGGCCAGAGACATCGCCGTGTTTGTTTTCCGCTCATTCTGGAGCAGCCTTTCCGATTTGCCGCATTATGCGCGCTATCATGTTTCCTCAACTGAAGATGAAATATGGCGATATTTTACACTGATACTAAAGGGCTACCATTGTAATAATTATATCTCCCGCTGGGAGGCCCTGCTGACCCATAAAGAGTATCAAGTTATCAGGATGCTGTGCTGCGGAAAGCAGTATCATCACATAGGGAAATCACTGGGTATTACGATTAAAACCGTGAGCACGCATAAAATCAAAGCGCTGAAAAAACTCGGCGCGCCCAGCATGTCATCTTTAATTCTACAATTTAAACGCTAATGGTCGCGCGCCGTAGGCTGCCGTGGCCAGGCGTTCATAGGCCATCCCCGGATCCCCGCATGCTGCGTATTTATCGCGCCAGCTAACGCCATCCCGCAGCAATAGCATAATCTCTTATTCTCCCTTCCTGTATTCTGCTTTCCTGTTGATGGTGTCCGTAATATATTCTCGCCAGGTTTTAATAAAAACCCCTAATAGGGTGATGAATTTGCGAAGGCTAAACGTGATTCCATGTAACAAAGCAACATGTGAACTGGCTTACATTTTCAACCGCGCTCGCCATTTATAGTGAGCGCCAGTGTTAGGGGGCGTATTCAATCATCATGGCATCCATTAAAGACGTAGCGAAAAGAGCTGGGGTCTCGACGGCGACCGTGTCGCGAGTGCTCAACAATCATCCCAGCGTCGTGCCGGAAACGCGGCAGGCGGTGCGTGATGCGATGGATTATCTCTGCTATGTCCCCAGCAAGAGTTCGTTTCAGCTTAGCGGGAAATGTTCAGGGCTGATTGGTGTGGTTTTGCCTAATCTGGTGAATCCTCACTTCTGTGAACTGTTGGCGACGGTGGAAGAAGAGGCCCGGTATATCGGCAAATCGGTGATCGTTAAAACGCATCAGAACCAGCCGCAGCAGGATAAACATATTATTCAGACCTTAGTGGGGATGGGCATTGACAGCTTGCTATGGGTGCCGACAGAAGCAGAAGCCGAACTTTCAGAATGGTTAAGCATTACCCGGATCCCGGTCGCCGTTGTCACCCAGGTGTCCCGGTTCTTCAATTCCGTATCGATTAACCAGGATCGGGGGGCGGAAAGTATTGCGGAACATTTTATTCATACGGGCCATCTTTCATTTGGCTTTGTTGCCCAGGAAGGGGTGGATAGCCGCAAGGTCTCGTCGTACAGCAAAAAAATAGCGAGTCACGGTTTAAAGCTTGCTAGAGATAATTCGTTCTGGATAGCCAAAGGCGAGGGTGAAAAGATATCAGGCCATATTAGTATTCTTGATGACATTATCGAGAAACTCAGCGAGCCGACGCGAACCTGTACATGTCTGTTAGTGTATAACGATATTGCGGCAAACTATATTATCGATGGGCTAAAAGAAAAGGGCATCTCCGTTCCTGAAGATATTGCAATTGCCAGCTTTGATAATACCCTGCTGGCGCAAACTAAAAAAATCACCAGCGTTGCACAGCCGGTAAATGAAATTGCTCACCTCGCGTTTCAGATGGTGAAACATCAACAGCAGCCGGACAGTATTGAAATGCACGAAATTGTCTCGCGGTTAATTATTCGTGAGAGCAGCGTAAAAATTAATATTACTTCCCTGTAAGGGATTTATGTTTAGAAATGGCGCGACATTTGGCGCCATGGGCTCCTTTTAACAAAAAATAGGTATATTTATGTCTGCTACCGCAATGGAAAAGCCAAGCGCTTATGAAAAGCTGGGGCTGAGGGAGAAGATCGGCTACGGCATGGGTGACGCTGGTTCAGGAATGATATGGAGCGTACTGGCCCTCTATCTGACGTGGTTTTATACCGATGTATATGGCCTGAACGCCGGGGTGGTGGGCACATTATTCCTGGTTATCCGCATCTTTGACGCTTTTAGCGATCCGCTGATGGGGGCCATCTGCGACCGCACCGTGACGCGCTGGGGAAAATTCCGTCCATGGATATTATGGATGGCGTTTCCGTTTGGTCTGGGCGCGGTACTGATGTTCACGACCCCAGAACTGAGCATGAACGGCAAGATTATCTATGCCTGGGTTACCTATCTGGTCATGTCGCTGATTTATACCGCGATTAATATTCCCTATTGCTCGGTCGGCGGCGTCATTACGCTCAATCAGAAAGAGCGCATGGGCTGCCTGTCGTGGCGCTTTTTCCTTAATGGCCTGGCAACATTAATTATCTCCTCCTCTATTCTGCCGTTAACGGACTGGCTGGGTAACGGCGACCGCGCCTCAGGTTTCCAGCTAACCATGATCATTATGGGCGGTGCGGCAACGCTGATGTTCCTGTTCTGCTTTTCCAGCATTAAAGAGCGGGTGGTGTCGGTTAAGCAAAACGAGTCGTTGAAGAAAGACCTGCGGGATATTATCAAAAACGATCAGTGGCTCTTGATGATCACTATTACCTTCCTGAACGTTTTCCCGGCATTTATCCGCGGCGGCGTCACTATCTATTATGCTACTTACGTCATGAAAGAGTCGGTCGGATTTATTACCTTCTTTATGGCGCTGGGCGTGGCCTGTAATATGCTGGGCAGCGTGCTTGCCAAACCGCTGACCGATCGCTTTGATAAGCTGGCGCTGTTCCGCATTATTAATATTATTCTCGGCATTCTCTCATTTGCGCTGTGGTTTGTTGATCCGCAATCCCTGACCCCGCTGATGACGCTATTCATCATTATTAACGTTCTGCATTTAATTCAGTCTGGCCCCATTCTGTGGGCAATGATGTCCGATGTCGATGACTACGGCGACTGGAAATTTGGTAAACGCCTGACCGGCATCTCCTTCGCGGGAAACCTGTTTATGCTCAAAATGGGGCTGGCGGTCGCCGGCGCTATCGTCGCCTGGATTCTGGCGTTTACCGGCTATGTCGCGAATGAGCCGCAGCAAAATTCGCAGACCATTCAAGGCATTATCATGATGTTTTCACTGCTGCCGATGGTGAGTTATTTCATCAGCGCGTATCTGGTGCGCTACTTCAAGCTGAATAACGCGTTCCTTGAGAAAATCAAAACGGATCTTGCAAAACGTGAGCTGGAAAAAGGTCGCGGTCAACCACAGGAGGTTCAGGATGTCCCTGTCATTTAATATTAAACAAGGTCAGCGCATTGATTTGTGGCTGAAAGCGTCCGAACCGGCGGCGCAACCCCTGTTTTCTATTCGCGTGAACGGTCAGGTTGTATTTAAGATTCAGGAGGCGCCGCGCTACTTCCAGTATTTTACCTGGACCTCGTTTCAGGACGGCGTTGCCACCCTGGAGTGGCTGCCGGAATATAGCGAGATATCGCTTTGTTACACCTGGCATCCGGATTCACTGCGCGCGCGCGGCGTTACCTTTATCGCGACAGCCGGGCAGGATTTGCGCCTGATGAGTGGTCAGGATATTGCTGACGAGTATCTGCGGGAGCCGCTGCGTCCGGCATTGCATTTCTCGCCCCGTACCGGCTGGATGAACGACCCTAACGGGCTGCACTACAAGAACGGCGAGTGGCATCTGTTTTACCAGTATCATCCGCACTCCAGCCAATGGGGCCCAATGCACTGGAATCATGCGGTGAGCCGCGATCTGTATCACTGGCGGCATTATCCGGTTTTCCTCCAGCCAGAGCAGAATCTTTCGGCGCTGGGCGCGACGGGCGGCGCGTTTTCCGGCAGCGCGTATATTGATAAACAAGGAAAAACCCGCTTCTGGTATACCGAACGGCTCCCGGCTTACGATCTGTATCGCGGCTACCGGGAAGTGCAGAAAATGGCCGTTGCGCACGACGACTACGATAAGCCGGAATGGGTAAAAACCGTCTTAACCGACCTGCCTGCGGGCGTGGACTGCGATTTCCGCGATCCAAAAGTGTGGTACGAAGAGGCCGATGCCACTTTTTATATGATCCTCGGCGCGTCGGTAAACGGCGATCCGGCGATGCTGCTCTTTCACTCTGCGGATAGTGAACGCTGGACGTTCCATCATGTGCTGTATGTCGCTCCCGGCTATTTTCGCGAAAACGGCGGTCGCTGCGTCGAATGCCCGGATTTCTTCTGCCTGGATGGCGTATGGGTATTAATTATCGGCGTCGTTGGCTATACGGAGCCGACAACCGGGCGGCATAATTTGCTTTTTGCCCAGACCGGTACTTTCCGGAACGGCTATTTCACGCCGTCCGAGCAGCCGCTACAGACTTTAGATTTCGGTACGGATTTCTACGCCCTGCAAACCTGGGGCGAGGACGACCGAAGAATCGGCTTTGCCTGGTTATATAACTGGGCGACGCAGAAACCGGTGGATTCCGCTTACTCGGGGGAAATGTCGCTCCCGCGTCGCTTTCATCTCAATGCGCAGCAGCGGCTATGCATGATGCCGGAGCTGCCGCCGGAATCATTGGTCGTCAGCCGCCATGCGCTGGATGACGGTGATATCTGGGTTAATGAGAAAGGCTGTAAAGCCGGCATTGTAACCTTTATGCCTGCCGGTGGTTTCCGTTTGACGTTAACGGGCGATAGCGGCCAGCAAATCATCCTCGAACAGGAGGGTAAAAATCTGACGCTATATGAAAAAGGCCGGGACGATGGGCGTTACCGCGCGCCGGTGGCCGGCGTCAGCGACGTCACCCTGTGTTTTGATGCCGGGATTGTTGAGGTCTTCGCAAATCAGGGCAGCGTATGCGGTACGCGACGCTATTACTCATGCAGTCAGCTCACCCGGATCCAGCTCTCCGGCGCGCCGGCACAGCTTACGCAATATCGCTCGACGTATTCGCAGGAATAAGCAAAGTCAAATTTAAGCGTTGATGTTCGATTTCTTATTATCATTAGAGGCGGTTTTTCATGGTACGTAAAAATTATTATGATGTTACGCAGTGGCACGTCGGCAACCCGTATGAGGATATTGGCGAAGTCATTAACAGTATTCTCGCCGATATTAAATCGCGACAAACTGAAACCGATATTAACGACGGGGGTAAACCGGGCGCCGCGATTTATATTCCGCCCGGCGATTATCATCTGAAGACGCAGGTCTTAATTGATATCAGTTATTTAAAAATTATGGGTTCCGGGCATGGTTTTGTCTCCTCGAGCATTCGCTTTAATACGCCGGCGGACGAGTGGGCGAATTTGCACGATATATGGCCGGGCGGGAGCCGTATCCTGGTCGATCTCTGCCCGCAGCCCGGCGATGAAGAACACGCTGGTGCTGCATTTTACGTGAAACGCAGCGGGGCGCCGCGTATCAGTTCGGTGGCGTTCGAAAACTTCTGTATTGATGGTTTGCACTTTGTTGATGATGGGCTGGGAAACAACGACCCGGAAAATACCTATACGAACGGCAAAACTGGGATTTATATCGCCAGCGCGCAGGACGCTTTCCGCATTACCGGGATGGGATTTATCTATCTGGAGCATGGCCTCACCACGTACAATAGCGATGCAATGGCGATCCATAATAACTTTATCGCCGAATGCGGTAACTGTATCGAGCTGCGTGGCGCCGGGCAGGCTTCAAAAATAACCGATAACCTGATTGGCGCGGGCTATAAAGGCTATTCTATTTACGCGCAAAACTTCGGGGGGTTATTGATTTCTACCAACAATATTTTCCCCCGTGGCGCAAGCAGCGTGCACTTATCGGGCGTGGTCCGCTCTAGCATCACCAGCAATCGATTCCATTCATTTTATCCGGGAATGCTCGTTCTCGAGAACAACTGTGCGGAGAATCTGATCTCGGCAAACCATTTCTTGCGCGATCGTGAACCCTGGCCGCCGATGCAGGCCTATGACAACGGCCTGGATGATGCCTATGGCTTGCTGCATATAAACGGCAGTAATAATTCGGTTATTGCTAATCATATTTCCGAAACGATTGATGTCCAGTATCTCAAGCCGCAGGGAATAAAACCGGTCATCATCCGCCTTGTTTCCGGCAAAGGGAATTATATTGCGAATAACCATATCGTGGCGACCACGGAGACGTCAGCGGCGCAGGCGCAGCCCTCCGAAGAGGATGCCTGCTTTGCGGCGCAGGTCAGCGCTTTGCTGACGACGGCCAGGTTAAAAGAACTCGATGCGGTCGCCGTGCAGGTAGAAAAAGAATCCGCGCAAAACACGATACTTGATAGCGGCAGTGACGCACAGGTGGTCATAGACCGAGCGCGTAATGCCTTCAGGGCGACACCGGTTGCTGGAAATTAATATTCACTCTGTTTGTTAATCCGTATAGCGAATAATGTTATTTAAGGAGGCAGATTACACGTTATTTCATTCATTCTTCTGCTAAATAAAAATCAAAAATATAAAAGGTGAATATTTTTATTCACCTTATCCCACCTTTTACCTCTGGGAAAATAAAAATGAATAAAACAACATTATCAATAGCGCTAGGCTTGTGTTTAATAACGGGATCGGCGGTCGGGAAAAATAATCAACTGACGCTGGAACAACGAATGGAACAGCTTGAAGCGCGGCTTGCCGCCGCGGAAAGCCGGGCGACGGTAGCGGAAGGCCAGGTGCGGGATTTACAGGCGAAGCAGAATGCCGCTATTCAGGCGGCGCAAACCCGTGTGCCGGTAAACAGCGCGGCGGCAACCGCGGAGAGTAAAAAGAATCTTAGCGTCCCGGAGCTGAAATTATCCGGCTATGGCGATCTGAAAATCTACGGCGACGTGGAGTTCAACATGGACGCGGAAAGCAAACACGGCCTGCTGGCGATGACCAACGCCGATGTCGGCAGCGATCCCACCTATGATAAGTGGGATTTAAACGGCCGTATCCTGCTCGGCTTCGACGGTATCCGCAAAACGGATAACGGCTATTTTGCCGGTTTCTCTGTCCAGCCGCTGGCGGATATGACCGGCTCGATGAACCTCGACGACGCGGTATTCTTCTTTGGTCAGGAGAACGACTGGAAGGTGAAAGTGGGGCGCTTTGAAGCGTACGATATGTTCCCGCTGAATCAGGACACCTTCGTCGAGCACTCCGGTAATACCGCCAACGACCTCTACAGCGACGGCCATGGCTATATCTATATGATGAAAGAGGGTCGCGGCCGCTCTGACGCAGGCGGCAACTTCCTGCTGAGCAAGCAGCTTGATAACTGGTATTTTGAGCTCAACACCCTGCTGGAAGACGGTACGTCGCTGTACGACAACGATGGCTACCATGGTCGCGATATGGAGCAGAAAAAGAACGTCGCCTATTTGCGCCCGGTGGTGTCATGGGCGAAAGACGAATTTTCCGTTGCCGCGGCCATGGAAGCGAACGTGGTGCAGAACGCCTACGGCTATAAAGATGCCCAGGGCAACTTTATCGATCAGTCGGGGCGCACCGGCTATGGCCTGACCATGACCTGGAACGGCCTGAAGCGCGACCCGGAGGACGGGGTGGTGGTGAATCTGAACACCGCTTATATGGACGCCAGCAACGAACAGGATTTGACCGCCGGGGTGAACGCGCTGTGGCGGCGCTTCGAGCTGGGATATATCTACGCGCATAACAAAATCAGCGATTATGCCGGGGTGATTTGCGATAACGACTGCTGGATTAAGGATGAAGGCACCTACAATATTCATACCTTCCACGCGTCGTATCAAATTCCGAACGTGATGAATATGCAGAACTTTAATATCTATCTCGGCGCCTATTACTCCATTCTCGACAGCGACGAGAAGCTGAGCCAGGGGGATGATGACGATCGCTACGGCGCGCGGGTGCGCTTTAAGTACTTCTTCTAAGCGCTTGAAACGGCTGCCCCGCTCAGCACAACGGGGCAGCCATAGTTTTACTCCAGATAAAACACCTCTTTAAGCTCCGCGCTTACCGGACTGTTGTCCGGATTGGCAGGCATCACATCGCGCATATGCTGCCACCAGCGCTGGCATACCTCGGTCCCGGCGACGGCGTCCCAGCGCGCTTCGGATTCAATCTCCACCGTGGCGAACAGCAGATGGCGCTCTTTATCGAGATAAATCGCGTAGTGGTGCGCGCCGTGGGCTTTCAGCACCGCTTCCAGCTCCGGCCAGATGGGGTTATGACGGCGCTGATACTCTTCATGCGCGTCCGGGTTTACCTGCATCACGAAAGCTTTGCGGATCATAATGCCTCCAGATAGAGTTCGCGGACTTCATCGCGGCTGGCGGTGCGCGGATTGCACGGCGCGCACGGGTCGGCCAGCGCTTTATCCAGCCAGCCTTCAATATCGGCTTTGCTGACGCCAAGCTGGCTGAAGCCTTGCGGAATGCCGACGCGTTTGCTTAGCGCGCGGATGGCGTTGATGGCCTCCATGCTGGCCGCTTCATCGCTCATACCGCGGGTATCGACGCCCATCGCCTGCGCCACGCGCGCGAAGCGGGCAACCGCGTTCGGCCGGTTAAAGTTTTCGATGATCGGCAGCAGGATGGCGTTGCACACGCCGTGCGGCAGGTTGTGGGTAGCGCCCGGCTGATGGGCCAGCGCGTGCACCAGGCCGAGACCGGCGCTGTTAAACGCCATGCCCGCCAGATACTGGCCAAACGCCATCTGCTCGCGGGCTTCAAGGTGGTGTCCATCGTCGACGGCTTGCGGCAGCCACAGGTTGATCAGGCGAATCGCTTCCAGGGCGTTGGCATCGGTCAGCGGATGCGCGCCCACGGAAACAAAGGCTTCAATGGCGTGGGTCAGCGCGTCCATGCCGGTGGCGGCGGTAATGGATGGCGGGATATCCAGCATCACGCTGGCGTCATCGACGGCGATATCGGGAATGATATTGGGGTCGATAATCACCTCTTTTACCTGGTGCTCGGCGTCGATAATAACCGCGTTGCTGGTCATCTCCGCCGCGGTGCCGGCGGTCGTGTTGATGGCCACCAGCGGCACGCCGGCGTTTTTCACTTTGCCGACGCCGGAGTAGGCGGTCGATGGCCCCGGGTTGGCGGTGAGGATTTTTATCGCTTTGGCGGTATCAATCGGGCTGCCGCCGCCGAAGGCGATAAGGTAATCACACCCGGCCTCGCGATACGCCGCGTAGCCTTTTTGCACCAGCGCTTCCGTTGGGTTAGGGAACACCTCGTCAAACAGATGGTAAGACATCTGCTGTTCATCCAGGGCGGTAAACAGGCTGTCGAGCAGCCCCAGCTTCACCAGCTGGCCGTCGGTGACGATCAGCGCTTTGCCCCAGCGTTTACCCGCCACCAGCTTGACCATATCGCCGATTGCGCCCGCGCCGTGGAGGCTGATTTTGGGCAGTGCCAACATAAAACTCATGATAATTCTCCTTAATGTTGATTTTGGGTAATCCGTTTCCCTTCACCCGCCCCCGGGTCGCGGCTGGCGCCTTACCCGGGCTACACGTACCGGTCAGATTAGGGTGAAGGGGAAATTAAATTCGTCTTCGCTGCATCATCCGCCGGGTAATAATCGGCAGCGAGATCACCACGATCAGCATCGCGCCGATGATGATCGACATCACGATCCCCGGCACGTTGAGCAGGCTCAGGCCAAACGTCACCAGCCCCATCAGGAAGGCGGCGATAATCACCCCCACCATGCTGCCGGAGCCGCCGAGAATATTGACGCCGCCGAGCACCGCCATCGTGACGACCGCCAGCTCCCAGCCCATCGCCAGCGTCGGGCGGGTGCTGCCGAGCCTCGAGGTCAGCAGGACCGCCGCCAGCCCGGCCATCAGCCCGACCAGCGCGAACAGCACCAGATTGTGGCGCTTGACGTTGATTCCGGAGAACCAGGCTCCGGTCGGGTTATTGCCGATGGCGTAGGTCCGGCGGCCAAAGTTGGTTTTATGCAGCAGGAAGGTAAAGGCGGCGGCGAGGAGGATAAACAGCGCGAACTCAAAAGAGAGCGCCCCCCACACGTAGCCCTGTCCGAACCAGGCGAAGCTATCCGGGTAGTGATTGAGCGCCTTGTCGCCCAGCAGAATGTAGGTTATTCCGCGATACAGGCTCATGGTGCCGATGGTGATCACAATCGACGACAGGTTAAAGCGCGTCACCAGGATACCGTTGAACAGGCCGCACAGCAGCCCCACGCCCAGCCCGACGGCCACCAGCAGCGGCGTATCCATACCCGCCGCCGCGCAGAAGCCCATCGCCGTTGAGCTCAGCGCCATCGTCGAGGCTACCGAAAGGTCGATCTCTCTGGCGATAATCAGCATCGCCATCGGCAGCACGATGATCGCTTTTTCGGTAAAGTTAAACGTGGCGTCCGACAGGTTCCAGATATTAAGGAAGTAGGGTGACGCCAGGGCGTTAACCACGAATACCGCCAGGGTTACCGCCAGCAGAAACCCTTCCCAGCACAGCAAGCGGCGCAGCGGCGACGGCGCGGCCGGGGCGCTTTTCATCTCTTCAGACATCATTATTTTGCTCATGATTTCACCGCCTGTTTCTGCCGCGCCAGCGCCGCGTTGCGCAGGATTAATCGTCCGCTACCTTTATTACCGCGTTCGTTAAGCAGCACCGCAATGACGATCACCGCGCCGGAAATGGCCATTTGCCAGAACGGCGAAATGCCAATCACCGGCAGGGCGTTATTGATAACGCCGAGGAACAGCGCGCCGCACAGGCAGCCGAGCACGCGACCGGTTCCGCCCATGGTGCTGATGCCGCCGATGACGCAGGCGGCGACCACCTGCAGTTCAAAACCGTTGGCGACATCGACATAGGCGACGGCGAAGCGCGAGATCCACAGATAGCCGCAGAACCCGGCCAGCGCGCCGGAGAGGCAGAAGCTGACAAACTGCATTTTCCCGGCGTTAATCCCGGTGTAGTACGCCGCCGTCGCGTTGCCGCCCGCGGTGTACAAGGCCCGGCCGGTGCGGCTGTAGCGGAGGAAATAGCCCACCAGCAGCAGCGCGGCGATGGCGCACCAGCTCAGCAGCGGCAGCCCCAGCAGCGAGGCGCGCGGCAGGCCGAGAAAATCGGCGCTCATCTGGTGCGAGTTAACCCAGCCGCCGTCGGAAAGCAGGAAGATAATCCCGCGATAAATACTCATGGTGCCCAGCGTGACCACGATGGCCGGAATGCCGAGCCGCCAGACCAGCAGGCCGTTAATCATCCCCATCAGCAGGCCAAGCAGGGTCGCCAGCGCCAGCAGCGCCGCCACCGGGATACCCGGATAGTGGGCGTTGAGCAGCGCGACGATCATCCCGGTCAGCGCCAGATTGGCGGCCATCGACAGATCGATGCCTTTGGTGAGCAGTACCATCATCTGGCCGAGGGCGAGGACGATCAGAATGGCGGTGTCGTTAAACATCTCCACCAGATTGCCCGGCGAGACGAACGACGGCGCCCGGCTGCCGATAGCGCCGATCAGCAAAACGATCACCGCCGCCAGCAGCGCTTCGCGGTGTTTAAGCAGTTGTTTACCCATTACGCTGCCTCCCGACCGGCGCCGCTGGCGGCGCTGACGATGGTTTCCGCCGTCGCTTCACCGGCGCGATACTCGGCCACCATCAGCCCTTCGTGCATCACGATAATCCGGTCGGCCATGCCCATCACTTCCGGCAGCTCCGAAGAGACCATAATGACCGCCAGCCCCTGGCTGACCAGCTCGGACATAAACTGGTGCACCGCCGCTTTGGAGCCGATATCGATGCCTTTAGTCGGTTCGTCGAGGATAATCACCTCGGGATGGGTCGCCAGCCATTTGCCGATCACCACTTTTTGCTGATTGCCGCCGGAAAGGGTTTCCACCGCCTGCCGCCAGCTAAAGGCCTTAACCTGCAGGCGCGAGGCGTACTCGTCCGCCAGCCGCCATTCGCGGGCGTCGTTAAGCACGCCGCCGGGGTTCAGTTTGCTGAGCTGCGGCAGGCTGATGTTCTGGGCGATCGGCAGGGCGATAATTGCTCCCTGCTTCTGCCGCTCTTCCGGCACGCAGACGATACCGGCGCCGATCGCGTCGGCCGGCTGGCGAAAGCGCATCGGTTTTCCCTTCAGCACGATATCGCCGGAAGAGGGATGCGAGACTCCGGAGAGCGCCTGCATCAGCTCGGTGCGCCCGGCGCCCACCAGCCCGTAAAAGCCAAGGATCTCCCCTTTGCGCAGGCTGAAGCTGATATGGGCGAACTCGGTGGGGTGGCAGAGGTCTTTCACCTCCAGCACCGTTTCCCCTGGGATACAATCGACTTTCGGGTAGGTTTGGGTAATCGCGCGGCCCACCATCATCGCCACCATCCGCTCTTCGGTGATGTCGTTAATCGCACCGGAGCTGACGTACACGCCGTCGCGCAGAATGGTGTAGTAGTCCGCCAGCTCGAAAATCTCATCGAACTTATGCGAAATAAACAGGATCGCTTTGCCGTCCTGCTTCAGGCGCTCAACGATCTGATAGAACTCCAGAATTTCATGCTGCGAGAGCGCGGCGGTCGGCTCATCGAGGATCACCACCTGAGCTTCAAAGGAGAGCGCCCGGGCGATGGCGACCATATGGCGCTGGGCGATACTGAGGGTTTTCAGCGTCGCGCGCGGGTCAATCTGTACCTCGAGGCGGGTGAGAATTTCGCTGGCTTTGCGGTGCATGGCGGGCCAGTCGAGCTTCTTCAGCAGGCCGCGATGCAGATACTGGCCGACGAAGATATTTTCGGTGACCGAGAGTTCGTCGAACAGCACGGTTTCCTGATGAATCGCGGTGATCCCGACCTTATGCGCCGACTCCGGGTTCGGCAGTTGGATAGGGATCGCTTTATAGAGAATCTCGCCCTCTTCGGGCTGATAAATGCCGGTCATCACTTTGACCAGCGTCGATTTTCCCGCGCCGTTTTCGCCGATTAAAGCGGTCACTTTGCCGGGCCAGAGATCGAGCTGTACGTTTTCAAGGGCGCGCACACCGGGAAAAATCTTGGTGATGCCCTTCAGCGACAGCAGTGGGGTGGATGCTGACATGATAGTTCTCCGTAAAATCACCCCTCACCCTAACCCTCTCCCCAAAGGGGCGAGGGAACCGTTCAGTGCTCGCTGGCAGCAGTGCGCAGAGGGCCTGACTTTCTCCCTCTCTTTTGGAAGAGGGCCGGAGTGAGGAAACAGGGTTAGAAAATTTTCGAGAACTTATCGATGTTGCTCGCATCGTAGACGAACGGTTCGGCCATCGCGCCGCTACCGTCGGCGTCCAGCTTCACTTTGCCCAGCTTGCCCATATTGGCTTCGGTTTTGGTCGCCGTGCCTTTGACTAAATCGTCGGCCAGATACGTGGCGGCGTAGCCGAGGTCAATCGGGTTCCAGATGGCGAAGCTTTTGCTGGCGCCGGACTTAATCGCCCCGGCCATTTCCGACGGCAGCCCCAGCCCGGTGACGTAGACCTTGCCGATTTTGCCCTGATCTTTCACCGCCTGCGCGGCGGCCACGATCCCCACTGACGAAGGCGAAACGATCACTTTCAGGTCAGGATATGACTTCAGCAGGCCCACCGCTTCGCGATAGCTTTTATCCGACAGATCGTCACCGTAGGCGACGGTCACCAGATTGACGGACGGATACTGCGGCAGCACCTTTTTCATCTCCTCAATCCAGATGTTCTGGTTGGTGGAGGTTGGGGTGGCGCTTAAAATCGCCACATCACCTTTTTCCACGTTCAGCGCCTTCAGCGCATCGGCGGCGAGCTTAACGTTGGTTTCGCCAATCAGGGCGTTATTGGACGGGTTAAGATGGATCTGGCGGCCCGCCGGCGCGACGCCGGAGTCCCATGAGACCACCTTAATGCCGCGCTGCATCGCTTTTTTCAGTACCGGCACCACGGCGTCGGGATCGTTAGCGGAAATGGCGATCGCATCCACCCCCTGGGCGATCAAACCATTCAGCACTTCGATCTGCGCTTCGGCGGTGGTGGTGGTCGGGCCGGTATAGATCACTTTGACATCGCCTAACTCTTTGGCCGCTTCCTGCGCGCCGACGTTCGCTGCTTCGAAGAATCCATTTCCCAATGATTTCGCCACGAGGGCGATTTTGACTTCGGCTAAAGCGGAACCGGACAACGCCAGAATGGCAACGGTGAGGATCAAGCTTGTGTTTGTTTTCATTGCTTTTACTCCACATGAGTTAGTTTGTAGGGTTTGCAGGTGATTTTTTCGCCCCGTCTCGGTGAGCGGGGCGCGATGTTGTTATGGATAAAGGTCTAACGCGGACTGCAGGGGATGAACGTTGAAGCGTTTGCCAAGGGCGACCAGCTCTTCGCGGGTGATGGTTTGTTTCATCCCGCCCATTGAGTAAACTTTCACCAGCACCTCGGCGGATTTCTCAGCGGTATCGATCAGGCCGAAGGTTTCGTCCAGATTGGGGCCGCTGCCGAAAACGCCGTGGAACGGCCACAGCACCAGCGAATGTTTCTGCATCGCCTCGGCGGTGGCCTGGCCGATTTCGTCGGTGCCCGGCACCATCCACGGCAGGATGCCGACGCCGTCCGGGAAGACCACCAGGCATTCGGTACTCCCTTCCCACAGCTTGCGGGTAAACAGATCGCTGCTGTTCTCCAGCACGTAGGTCAGGGCGATCAGATTGGTGGCGTGGCAGTGCATGATCACCCGGTCTTTACCGTTGGTCAGCCGGATGCGCTCGCTGTGCGACAGGAAGTGCGCCGGCAGCTCGGATGTTGGCACCGCATCGTTGGTCAGGCCCCAAAGAATATGGTATCCCGCGCCGTCGCTGTCGACTTTCACCACCCCGAGGTTCGCCGCCGGGTCGAGCTGGACGTTACGGAAGAATTTACCGGAACCGGTGACGATAAACGGCTGGTTAGCCAGCGTCGGCATCGGCTGGCTCAGGGCGATATAGCGCGGTTTGGCGTGGAAATCCGCCGCGTAGGGTTCGATATCCGCTTCGTCGAGGCGCAGCGTCAGGTTGCCGCCGTTGCGCTCGTCCCAGCCTTTCAGCCAGGCGTCGGAAGTGGCTTTAATCATGCCTTGGACGAACCAGGCGTCGATAATGGTCTGCATAGTCTTGTCTTTCCTGTTGATTCGGCGCGGGGTTGGCCCCTCGCCCTGAATATGTGCGAGCCCCCGGATTGCGCCGTAAACGGCTTATCCGGGCTACCGGTTTGTAGCCCGGCCGCGACCCGGGGAACGTCCGGGCTTTACCCGCGCTGGCTCAGAACCGCATTCTCATAAGCGCGTACGTTATCCAGCCACTGGCTGCCTGCCGGCGTATCGTGACGCTGACAGTACATCTCCCAGATGGCCTGCCACGGCAGGCACTTCTGCTCTTCCAGCAGCGCCAGGCGGGCGGTGTAATCGCCGTCGAGCTCCAGCTGACGCAGCTGCTCAGTCGGTTCCAGCAGGGCGCGCAGCAGGGCTTTCTTCATATTGCGGGTACCAATTACCCACGCCGCGATGCGGTTAATCGAAGCGTCGAAGAAATCGAGACCGATATGCACGCGGTCGAACAGATCGTGACGGATGATTTCGCTGGCGATGGCCTGGGTTTCGTCATCCAGCAGCACCACGTGGTCGCTGTCCCAGCGTACCGGACGGCTGACGTGCAGCAGCAGGCGCGGGATATAGAGCATGGCGGCGGAGATTTTGTCGGAGATGACCTCCGTCGGGTGGAAGTGGCCGGCATCCAGGCACAGGGCGGTCTGGCGGCTGGTGGCGTAGCCCATATAGAACTCATTGGAGCCGACGGTGTAGCTTTCCGCGCCGATACCGAACAGTTTGCTCTCGACGGCATCAATGTGGTGCGCCGGGTCGAGTTTCTCGCTGATCACTTCATCGAGTGCGTTCAGCAGGCGCTGGCGCGGCGCGAAGCGGTCAACGGTAATATCCTTCATGCCGTCCGGGATCCAGATATTCATTACCGACGGCGTGCCCAGCTGCTCGCCGAAGTAAGCGGAAATACGGCGGCTGGCCTTGCAGTGATCGATCCAGAACTGGCGGATTTCATCGTTGGCGTGCGACAGCGTAAAGCCGTCGGCGCTCAGCGGATGCGAGAAGCAGGAGGGGTTAAAATCGAGCCCCAGCTTGTTGGCTTTCGCCCACTCAACCCAGTTTTTAAAGTGCTCTGGCTTAATTTCATTACGCGCTACCGGCGCGTCGGATTCGAGATAGAGCGCGTGCAGGTTCAGACGTTTTGGCCCGGGGATCAGGCTCAGCGCCTGCTCAAGGTCGGCGCGCAGCTCGCTGGCGTTACGCGCTTTACCCGGGTAGTTGCCGGTGGCCTGAATACCGCCGGTCAGGCTTCCTTCCGGGTTTTCGAAACCGACGACGTCATCGCCCTGCCAGCAGTGCATGGAAACGGGCAGGCGATCCAGCTGGCGCAAGGCCTCCTCGACGTCCACGCCGACGCTGGCGTAGCGCTGTTTGGCAATTTCCCAGGCTTGTTCAAGTTGAGTGGTCATGCGCAAAGCTCCTTGGTCTGTTGTGGCTGAAACTGCGCGACGAAGCGGGCAATTTCACTTTCAGGATTGGGGGCAAAGGTGGTGAGGGCGTAGTTTTGCCGCACCACCTGACGGAATTCATCGACGTTGTGCAGCTCGTCCAGGGTCATCAGCTGAATGCCGATATTGCCCAAGGTGGAGGCCTCAATCGGGCCGGCGGTCACGGTGATGCCGCAGGCGTCGGCGCACAGCTGGTTGAGCAGTTCGTTCTGGCAGCCGCCGCCGACAATATGCAGCTGGCTGAACGGCTGACCGCGCAGCGCCGCCAGCTCGTTGAGCACCCGGGCGTAGAGCAGCGCCAGGCTGTCAAAAATACAGCGCGCCAGCTCGGCGTCGGTATCGGGAACCGACTGCCCGGCTTCGCGGCAGGCGGCCTGGATTTCCGCGCTCATGTTGTCCGGGTTGATAAAGCGGTCATCGTTGCAGTCAATGACGAAGCGGCAGGCCGGAAGCGCAGCGGTGCGCGCGATCAGCGCCGGCAGGTGGTCGACGTTTTGCTCCTTGAGCACCCGCTGCAGCAGCCACAGGCCCATAATATTTTTCAGCACCCGATAGCGGCCTTCGGCCCCGCCTTCGTTGGTGATATTGGCCCTTAGCGCCGCATCGCTGGTGCAGGGGGTTTTGCTTTCAAAGCCCATCAGCGACCAGGTGCCGGAAGAGAGATACGCGGCGTTTTTGCTGGCCAGCGGCGAGGCGATAACCGCGCTGGCGGTATCGTGGCTGGCGACGGCGACCACCGGGATGTTATTGCCCTGCGGGCAAATCCAGTTGCCAATAACGTTGCCGGGATGGGTCGGCGTTCCGAACCAGTCGCGCGGCGCGCCGCTCCAGTTCAGCAGATCTTCATCCCAGCTATCGCTGTTGATGTTGACCAGCTGCGTGGTAGTGGCGTTGGTGTATTCCCAGTTCATGTTGCCGGTCAGGCGGAAGCTAAAGTAGTCCGGGATCAGCAGCGCGTGCGCGGCCTGGCTGACCAGCTCCGGCTGCTGTTCAACCAGCGCGCGCAGCTGATAAAGGGTATTAAACGGCAGAAACTGAATACCGCTGCGGCGGTAGATCTCCGCCCGGCCCAGCTGCTCTTCGGCATGGCGCATCAGGCCCTGGGTGCGCGAGTCGCGATAGGAAACCGGCAGGCCGACGCGCTGACCCGCTTTATCCAGCAGGACATAATCCACGCCCCAGGTATCGATGCCGATGCTGTCGATCAGGATGCCCTGTTCGCAGACCTTCTCCAGACCGCGGCGAATTTCCCCTTCCAGGCTATCGAGATCCCAGCAGTCGAAGCCATCCACCTTTTGCAGGCTATTGGTAAAACGGTGAATTTCACGCAGCGCCAGCGTTTGCTGACCGGGCTGATAACCGGCGAGCATCACCCGCCCGCTGGAGGCGCCTAAATCGACGGCGACACAATGACGAAAACTCATGGGAAGATCCTTGTGAAAATCATTGCATGCAGTCTAAAAAAGTCGCGTCGGGCTCACCTTCTTGTTACTGACAGGGAAAATTGGCCGCTGGCAAGAAAGCAAAGGTGACCGTGAGGGAGGTCACAGTTTCGTTTTCTCCGCGCTGGGGTGAGGGATGTGATGTTGTCCGCAGTTCCCGATCTTTCCCGTCATTTCTTGAAAAAGAGGCAGGCTTTACGAATTTTGCGGTCAAAAATTGAAGGCCGGATCGCCGACCCTTAATTACTATTTGCTCCACTGATTGATAACTTTTCTCATCTCGAGGAGCGGCTATGACTATGTTGCACAGTGTGGATTTCTTTAAGTCCGGCGTTTCAGCTGTCGCCATTGAGCCGCGGCTCCCGCAATCCGCTTTTCCTGAGCATCACCATGATTTTCATGAGATTGTTATTGTGGAGCACGGCACCGGGATTCACGTTTTCAACGGCCAGCCCTACACCATCAGCGGCGGCTCGGTCTGCTTTATCCGCGATCACGATCGCCATCTCTACGAGCACACGGATAATTTATGCCTGACTAACGTGCTCTATCGCGCGCCGGACGCGTTTCGCTTTTTGTCCGGCCTGAACGCGCTGTTGCCGCAGGAGCAGGAAGGGAACTACCTCTCGCACTGGCGGGTGAATCAGAATGCGTTGCAGCAGGTGCGCCAGATTGTGGAGCAGATGGAGAACGTTGGCGCGGATGCGGATATGCACGCCATCGCCAGCCGCGAGATTTTATTTATGCAGCTGCTGGTGCACCTGCGTAAAAGCAGCCTCGCCGAAGGGGCCGCCAACAACGACGCGCGGCTCAACCATTTGATGGCCTGGCTGGAAGACCATTTTGCTGAAGATATCTGCTGGGAAGAGGTGGCGGCGCGCTTTTCGCTCTCCTTGCGAACCCTGCACCGTCAGTTAAAACAGCAAACCGGGCTGACGCCGCAGCGCTATCTGAATCGGGTGCGGTTGATGAAAGCGCGCCATCTGCTGCGCCATAGCGATGATAGCGTGACCGATATCGCCTATCGCTGCGGATTCGGCGACAGTAACCACTTTTCGACGCTTTTCCGCCGCGAGTTTGACTGGTCTCCGCGCGATATTCGCCAGGGGCGCGACGCCATTCTTCAGTAACGGGAGAGCAGTCAACGTTTTGACAGACATAAACGCGAATAATGAAACGTTATTCGCGTCCGGAGTTGATGTCGTGGCAGGTCAGCTGATTCTTCGCAAAGATGAATTTTTTGCCTCTCCCGCTCAGGCGGTGGCGGTGGCGGATCGCTATCCGCAAAACGTCTTCGCCGAGCACACCCATGAGTTCTGCGAACTGGTGCTGGTGTGGCGGGGTAACGGCCTGCACGTCCTGAACGATCGCCCGTGGCGCATTACCCGCGGCGATCTGTTCTATATCCGCGCGGAAGATAAACACTCCTACGCCTCGGTGAACGATCTCGTCCTGCAAAACGTCATTTATTGCCCGGACCGGCTGCGGCTTAACTTTGACTGGGCGGCGCACATTCCCGGCCTGTTCGGCACCCCGTGGGTTCCGCACTGGCGGATTGGCAGCAGCGGCATGGCCCAGGTCAGGCAGGTGATTACCCAGCTGGAGCATGAAAGCAGCCGCAGCGATGCGCAGGCCAATAATATGGCCGAACTGCTGTTTGCGCAGCTGGCGCTTATTCTTCAGCGCTATCGCTACGCCACCGATAATCTGGCGGCAACCCAAAGCGAAGCGCTGCTCGATAAGCTGCTCACCGAGCTGGCGGGCAGCCTCAATCGTCCTTTCTTTCTTGACCGTTTTTGCGAGCGCGAAGGGTGCAGCGAACGCGCGCTGCGCCAGCAGTTTCGTCAGCAGACGGGGATGACCATCAACCACTACCTGCGCCAGCTGCGCATCTGTCACGCGCAGTATCTGCTGCAGCATACCGAACGGCTGATTGGCGAAGTGGCGATGCAGTGCGGGTTTGAAGATAGCAACTACTTTTCGGTGGTGTTTAACCGCGAGATAGGCATGACGCCGGGGCAGTGGCGGCAGCGCAGTCGCACCGCCGCCTGACGACGCTAGTTCGCCATTCCCAGACCAACGATATTGGCGGCGATAATAATCACCACGCAGCCGAGGCTGAGGACGCCCACCGGACGACGGCCGGCGTTGTTCCACTCTTTCAGTATCAGACCCACCAGGCCGCCGCACAGCACGTAGAAGCTCATATGCAGCATCCAGCTCATATAGTCGTACTGCGCCGGAATGCTGGCGTGGCCCCAGGCGTAGAAAAAGAACTGCAGATACCACATCAGGCCGCCTAACGCCGAAAGCAGGATATTGCTGATGATGAGCGGTTTTGCCAGCGAGAAGTCGGCTTTTATCGACAGGTTTTTTACTTTTGCCAGACGGATAAAGCAGAAGCCGAGGTTGACCAGCGCGCCGCCGCCCATAATCACCACATAGCTTGGCAGCGCGGTGTAGAGCGGATCAACGCCGAGCGCGGCGGCGGCTTCATGCATCGGCTTGGCGGCGTTCATGGCGAACGACATACCGGCCGAGAAGATGCCGCACATCACCGCCAGCAGCAGCCCCTTTTTCAGGTTGAAGTCTTCGGCTTTGATGCCCATTTTGCGCTCTTTCAGCTGGCCTGCGCGGGTGACGATACCCACGCCAATCACCGCGACCAGCACGCCGAGCAGCGTCATCTGGCCGCCTTTAGTGTTAATGAGAACATCAAACTGACCGTTAAGAATCGGCGTCATTAACGTGCCGACAATCAGCGTGATACCAATGGCGATGCCGATCCCCATCGACATCCCCAGGTAACGCATCGTCAGGCCGTAGTTGATATTACCGATACCCCACATGGCGCCGAACAGGAAAACGGGCAGCAGAGTGGAGGCTTTAAAAGAACCGTAATAGGCCCAGAAATCGGGCAGCAGCATGGCGCTGATGGCCCAGGGGAGGATCAGCCAGGAGACAATACCGCCGATAGACCACATGGTTTCCCAGGACCAATGTTTAACTTTCTTGAACGGGGCATAGAAACAGGCTGCACTGGCCGCACCTATCAAATGCCAAAAAATACCCATCGTAATCGCGTGATTCATTGATTTTATCCTCATCTATTTTTTATCGGATAAATCTTCTTCCGACCCGATGAGTGTAAAAATCGGTCAGTTTTTCCGCCTTTAAGCTGTTGCCACCCGAAGCCTGAACCTGGCAACCAAAAACTTAATTAGTTGTTCTGTATCACAAAACGACATCTATTACCCATTGTTATAACCTTATTAAAAATACGGCATTGATAAGCGTTTTCAATATCATTTAATTAACTATAATGAACCAACTGCTTACGCGGCATTAACACTTTCCGCCGCTCGACAATAATGGAGATGATTATGAGTTATACACTGCCTGCCCTGCCGTACGCTTATGACGCCCTGGAACCGCATTTTGACAAGCAGACGATGGAAATCCATCACACTAAACACCACCAGACCTACGTAAATAACGCTAACGCAGCGCTGGAAAGCCTGCCTGAGTTCGCGAGCCTGTCCGCAGAAGAGCTGATTACCAAACTGGATCAGCTGCCGGCAGACAAAAAAACCGTGCTGCGTAACAACGCAGGCGGCCACGCTAACCACAGCCTGTTCTGGAAAGGCCTGAAAACCGGTACCACCCTGCAGGGCGACCTGAAAGCGGCTATCGAGCGTGATTTCGGTTCCGTTGACAACTTCAAAGCGGAATTTGAAAAAGCGGCGGCGACCCGTTTCGGCTCCGGCTGGGCGTGGCTGGTGCTGAAAGGCGACAAGCTGGCGGTGGTTTCTACCGCTAACCAGGACTCCCCGCTGATGGGCGAAGCGATCTCTGGTGCTTCCGGCTTCCCGATTATCGGCCTGGACGTGTGGGAACACGCTTACTACCTGAAATTCCAGAACCGCCGCCCGGACTACATCAAAGCGTTCTGGGACGTGGTGAACTGGGACGAAGCCGCAGCGCGTTTTGCCGCCAAAAAATAAGGTTGCATTGTGCTGAGCGAGAAGCGAGTCTGATGACTCGCTTTTTTTATATCCGCAGCAAAGGAGCAGCGATGCACTATCCGGTGAATGTCTTTGTGGGCAAGGTAAGGGATTATGACGGCAGCCGTCCAAGCGCCATCGGTAAAATTCAGGTCGATGGTGAACTGACCCTCGGCGATTTGGGGCTGGAGGGCGATGAGCAGGCGGAGAAGAAAATTCACGGCGGGCCGGACCGCGCGCTGTGCCACTATCCCCGTGAACACTACGCCCACTGGGCCCGTGAGCTTCCGCAGCAGGCGGATCTTTTCTGCGCCCCGGCGTTTGGCGAAAATCTCTCGACCGAAGGGCTGACCGAAAAAAACGTCTACATTGGCGATATCTTCCGCTGGGGAGAAGCGCTGATTCAGGTCACGCAGCCGCGATCGCCGTGCTTCAAGCTCAACTATCACTTTGCCGTCAGCGATATGGCGCAGCTTATGCAAAACAGCGGCAAAACCGGCTGGCTGTATCGGGTGGTGGCGGGCGGGCAGGTGTCCAGCGATGCGCCGCTGGCGCTGGTTTCCCGGCTCAGCGACGTGAGCGTTCACGAAGCGGGCGCCATCGCCTGGCAGATGCCGTTTGATGATGAGCAGTACCACCGTCTGCTCTCCGCGGCGGGGCTGTCGGTGAGCTGGAGCCGTACCATGCAGAAACGGCGCCTGAGCGGGAAGATCGAAAATAATTCGCGGAGATTGTGGGGAAAATAGCGCTTCCGTGCGCGTTCCCGGATGGCGGCGCGTTGCGCCTTATCCGGGCTACCCGTTTCGAACCCGGCCCGGCGAAGCCAGGCCGGGGGGATCAGGTGCGCTTGTACAGCGGCAGCCAGAGGGTTAAGCGCAGGCCGCCCAGCGGGCTGTCGTCGGCCTTCACCCAACCGCGATGCTGTTGAATCGCCGCTTCGACAATCGCCAGCCCCAGGCCGGTACCGCCAGACTCGCGGTCGCGCGCCTCATCGGTACGGTAGAACGGACGGAAAATCTGCTCGCGATCCTCCGGACTCACGCCCGGGCCGTCATCATCGACGTTCACCGTGATGCCGTCTTTATCCACTGAGAAGCTTACCGAAATTTTAGTATGCGAGTAGCGCAGCGCGTTACGCACGATATTCTCCAGCGCGCTTTCCAGGGCATTGGGGTTACCGTACAGCGGCCACGGCCCCGGCGGATACTCGACGGTGAACGATTTCCCCATCTGTTCGGCTTCAAAGGCGGCGTTATCCAGCACCTCGCCCCACAGCTGGTTGGCTTTCACCGTTTCGCTGACCAGCGCGGTTTTCGCCTGATTGCGCGACATCACCAGCAGGTCGTTGATCATGCTATCCAGCCGGTGCGCTTCCATCTCAATCCGCTCCAGCTCTTTGCTTTCCCCGCTGCGGCGGCGCAGCAATGCGGTGCCTAACTGCAGGCGGGTCAGCGGCGTGCGCAGTTCGTGCGAGATATCGGACAGCAGACGATGCTGGCTGGACATCATGCGCTCCAGCGCGGTCACCATCTGGTTAAAACTGGTCCCGGCGGCTAAAAACTCCTGCGGACCGGCTTCCAGCTCCGGATGCTGACGCAGGTTGCCCTGGGCGACTTCATCGGCGGCATTTTTGAGCTTACGCGCGGGTTTCGCCAGGCTCCACGCCAGCCATAGCAGCAGCGGGGCGCTGACTAACATCGTGACGATCAGCAGCAGTAGCGGCCGGTCGAACAGCAGATTGATGAAGTCTGATTGTGACGTATTGGCAGGACGAATCAGATAGAGCTGGTAGTTATCTTCTCCATCCCTGACGGAAAAAGGCCCGACCATTTCCAGGCGACCATAGCGCTTTTTCTGCGGATGGTCGGCGTTATCCGCCTGGCCGATAAAGTTGCGGATAATCTGCATTTCGTTGCGTTCGGCACCGATAACGCGACCTTCGCTGGTGACCAGCAGCAAACGCTGGCCCGGCGGAGCCCACTTATCGATGGCGCGAAACAGACGACGCCACCACATCAGGTCGTTTGGCGGATCGTTCGCCAGTTCGGCCTCGACGTGCTGTTCAATCATGATGCCCTGACGTTGCTCGCTCTCCAGCAGCTCGGTCATCTGGCGCGAGTCCAGCTTAGGCAGCATCAGAACCAGCATCAACACCAGCGCCAGCGTGAGCCAGAAAATAGCGAAGATGCGTGCGGTTAAACTTCCAATCATGAAGCCGATACCATCAGATAGCCGCGTCCGCGCAGGGTTTTAAACCACGGATGGCCGTCTTTGCGCTCCGGCAGCTTGCGCCGCAGGTTGGAGATGTGCATATCGATTGCGCGATCGAATGGCGTCAGGCGTTTACCCAGCACTTCCTGGCTAAGATGCTCACGCGATACCACTTGGCCAAGATGCTGCGCCAGAAGATAGAGCAGGGTGAACTCGGTGCCGGTCAGCTCGAGGATCAGACCATCGAAGCTGGCTTCCTGGCGACCAGGGTTAAGGCTTAGCGCATCCACTTCCAGCGTCGGTGAACCGGCTTCGGTTGTCTGCTGCTGCTCGCTCCAGTGCGACCGGCGCAGAATCGCGCGTATACGCGCCACCAGCTCACGATCGTTGAACGGCTTAGGCAAATAATCGTCCGCGCCCAGCTCGAGGCCGAGAACGCGATCCAGCTCGCTCCCGCGGGCCGTTAGCATGATAACCGGGGTCTGGTGTGTCTGACGCAACTCTTTGAGCGTGTCGATACCGTTTTTCTTCGGCATCATCACATCAAGCAAAAGTAAATCGATGCTGTCGTCCAGAAGGGCCAGCGCCTGTTCCCCATCATGGGCGACGAGCACATTAAAACCTTCCATATCGAGCAGCTCTTTTAACAGGGAGGTGAGCTCCCGGTCATCATCTACTAACAGGATTTTATTCATTGTTTAAATACCTCCGAGGCAGAAATTACGTCATCAAGGCTCGCTAATCCATGACTTTACGTTGTTTTACACCCCCTGACGCATGTTTGCAGCCTGCATCGTAAACTCTCTCTCGTTGAATCGCGACACAAACGTTTTGGGAGTATGTGATGCGCAATGTTATCGCTGCCGTCATGGCCTCAACGCTGGCGCTAAGTGCATATAGCCAAGCCGCTGAAGTCGTCACCAGCGTTAACTGGCTTCCCGGAGACGAAGGGGTCCAGCGCAGCAGCCAGAGCCATATGTTTGACGGCATAAGTTTAACTGAACAGCAACGGCAACAGTTACGAGATCTTATGCAGCGGGCACGCCACGACAGGCCACCCGTTAATGTTAGCGAAATGGAGACAATGCATCGCCTTGTCACCGCAGAAAATTTTGATGAAAACGCTGTACGCGCTCAGGCAGATAAGATGGCGCAGGAACAGGTTGCCCGCCAGGTTGAAATGGCAAAAGTTCGCAACCAGATGTATCACCTGCTAACGCCAGAGCAGCAAGCGGTTTTAAACGCTAAGCACCAGCAACGAATGGATCAGTTGCGTGAGGTTGCACGGATGCAAAAAGGCTCAGCGATGATGCTTTCGAGTAGTAGCAATACCCTGCAACCCCAGTAACAACCCTGTTTTCCTTGCCATAGACACCATCCCTGTCTTCCCCCACATGATGTGGGGGTTTTTTTTGCCCGTTATTCAGCGCCCTCCTGCCTCCCCGTCCCGGTAAAAGATCGGGTTATACTAAGCGCATCGCGAAGTAAGGAGCGTTTATGAATCAATCTTATGGGCAGCTGGTGAGCCGCGCGGCGATTGCGGCGACGGTGATGGCCTCTGCGTTACTTTTGATCAAGATTTTTGCATGGTGGTATACCGGGTCTGTGAGTATTCTGGCGGCGCTGGTTGATTCACTGGTGGATATCGCCGCCTCGTTGACCAACCTGCTGGTGGTGCGTTATTCGCTGCAGCCTGCCGATGAAGAACATACCTTTGGCCATGGTAAAGCGGAATCGCTGGCCGCGCTGGCGCAAAGTATGTTTGTCTCCGGCTCGGCGCTGTTTCTGTTCTTGACCGGTATTGATCATCTCGTTCGTCCTGAGCCGATGAATGCGGCGGGCGTAGGGATGGTGGTGACGCTGATTGCGCTGGTCAGCACGCTGCTGCTGGTCACGTTCCAGCGCTGGGTAGTAAGAAAAACACAAAGTCAGGCGGTACGGGCGGATATGCTTCATTATCAGTCTGATGTTATGATGAACGGCGCAATTCTGGTGGCGCTGGCCCTCTCCTGGTACGGCTGGCACCGTGCTGATGCGCTGTTTGCATTAGGTATAGGCGTCTATATTTTATATAGCGCGCTGCGCATGGCTTATGACGCCGTTCAGTCGTTGTTAGACCGCGCGCTTCCTGATGAGGAACGCCAGGAAATTATCAATATCGTGACCGCGTGGCCAGGCGTCAGCGGGGCGCACGATCTACGAACGCGGCAGTCAGGGCCGACTCGCTTTATTCAGATTCATTTGGAAATGGAAGATAACCTCCCGCTGGTTCAGGCACACGTGATTGCCGACCAGGTGGAGCAGGCGCTGTTGCTCCGTTTTCCCGGGTCCGATGTCATTATCCACCAGGACCCCTGCTCTGTGGTGCCGTTAGGGCGGCAGGGTGTTTTATGATCTTTAGGTTATAGTCTGTAAACTCGATGTAAAAGTGTGGGGCGGATCGGCATTTTTTGTATAAATTACCGCCATTTGGTCTGACCTGAATCAATTCAGCCAGAAGCGTTTGATATACTATTGCAATTATCGTTGTGCACTCCTCGTGAGGGGCGCTTCAGGCAACAGGATTATTTTTTGCTTCCTAAGTTCAGAGGTAGTCATGATTAAGAAAATCGGTGTGTTGACAAGTGGCGGTGATGCCCCGGGCATGAACGCAGCAATTCGTGGCGTTGTGCGTGCGGCATTAACGGAAGGTCTGGAAGTTTTTGGAATCTATGACGGTTACCTCGGCCTGTATGAAGATCGTATGGTTCAGCTCGACCGCTACAGCGTTTCCGACATGATCAACCGCGGCGGCACCTTCCTGGGGTCGGCGCGTTTTCCAGAATTCCGCGAAGAACATATTCGCGCCGTCGCGATTGAAAATATGAGAAAGCGCGGCCTGGATGCGCTGGTGGTTATCGGTGGTGACGGTTCCTACATGGGTGCCGTGCGTCTGACTGAGATGGGCTTCCCCTGCATCGGTCTGCCGGGCACCATCGACAACGATATTAAAGGCACCGACTATACCATCGGCTTCTTTACCGCATTGAGCACCGTGGTAGAGGCTATTGACCGCCTGCGTGACACCTCTTCCTCCCACCAGCGTATTTCCGTTGTTGAAGTGATGGGCCGCTACTGCGGCGATCTGACCCTGGCGGCAGCTATCTCCGGCGGCTGTGAGTTCATCATGGTGCCTGAGGTTGAATACACGCGCGACGACCTGGTTTCAGAAATTAAGGCGGGTATCGCGAAAGGCAAAAAACACGCGATTGTGGCGATCACCGAGCATATGTGCGACGTCGACGAGCTGGCTCACTACATCGAGAAAGAGACCGGCCGTGAAACTCGTGCCACCGTACTGGGCCACATTCAGCGCGGCGGCTCTCCGGTTCCTTATGACCGTATTCTGGCATCCCGCATGGGCGCGTACGCGATTGACCTGCTGCTGCAGGGCTTCGGCGGCCGCTGCGTTGGTATTCAGAACGAGAAGCTGGTTCACCACGACATTATCGACGCTATCGAAAACATGAAGCGTCCGTTCAAAAGCGACTGGCTGGATTGCGCTAAGAAGCTGTACTAAGCCTCCGGCGGAAATAAAAAGGCCTTCTCAGAGAGAAGGCCTTTTTTATGGGCGGGACGCTACTCGATATCCAGGGCATCCTCGGAGAGGATAATCCCGGTATTATCGGCGTAGAGATGGTCGCCGGAAAAGAAGGTGACGCCGCCGAAGTTGACGCGCACGTCGCTTTCGCCGATACCTTCACCTGCGGCCCCTACGGGGATGGCCGCCAGCGCCTGGATGCCGATATCCAGCTCTTCCAGATCGTCAACCTGACGCACAGCGCCATAGACGACCAGCCCTTCCCACTCGTTTTGTACGGCCAGACGCGCCAGGTCAGCGTCAATCAATGCGCGTCGAACGGAACCACCGCCGTCAACCAACAGGACATGACCACGGCCGTTCTGTTCGAGCATATCGTAGAGCAACCCGTTATCCTCGAAACATTTTACCGTGATGATTTGTCCACCAAACGACGAGCGCCCCCCAAAGTTGGAGAACAGAGGTTCCACGACGTTGACATCCTCCTGGTAGATGTCACAAAGCTCGGAAGTATCGTATTTCATAGGCTTAACGTTCAGTTGCTGCGAGAATTTTCAGTATATCGCGTGAATCGTACTGTTGGCAAAATCATCAATTGTTAATTGATATTTGTCAGTTAACCCACAAGCCGGCTGCAAATAATTCCGATAACAAACAGCAGGTTGGTCAGCAGCGCCCCTTTAACCGTTCTTTCGAGCATTGGACGCATGGCGACAGGGTCGCGTTCGCGCATCACATAACGCGCCTGTTTGACCAGCAGCGGCGTTGCCAGCAGGAACAGCCAACCCCACGGATTATGCAGCGAGAGAAGGTTAAACAGCGCCAGGCACAGCGGCGCGCCAAACAGCAGGCAGGCGTGGTAGCGGCGAGCGTTAACCGGCCCCAGGCGCACGGCGAGGGTGTTTTTACCGTTTTCACGATCGCTGTCGATATCACGCAGGTTGTTAATATTCAGCACCGCCGTTGCCAGCAGGCCGCAGGCGGTGGCGGGTAAGAAAATAACCGCTTCAACGCTGTGCGCCTGGAGGTACCAGCTCCCGACCACGCTAAGCCAGCCGAAGAACACCAGCACGGAGATATCGCCAAGGCCGATGTAGCCGTAAGGACGAGTGCCGACGGTGTAGGTAATGGCGGCCACGATCGATAGCCCGCCAAGCACCATAAAACCGATAAAATCGGCCATGGTCTGCCAGGCCAGGAACAGCAGCGCCAGGCCAGAAAGGCAAATCAGCGCTACGGTGAGAATCAACGCGCGTTTCATCTGCGCCTGGGTGATTGCCCCTTTCTGCATGCCGCGCAGGGGGCCGATACGGTCAGGTTTATCGCTGCCTTTTACCGCGTCGCCATAATCGTTGGCCAGATTGGAGAGGATTTGTAATAAACCGGCGGTGATGATGGCCAGCAGGGCAACCCAGGGATCGAAGCTGCCCTGATGCCAGGCAAGCGCGGAGCCGACAATAATGGCGGCAAAGGCCAGAGGTAACGTTTTGGGGCGCAGGCTTTCCAGCCAGGCCTGGGTGCGAGTGATAGCGTGTTCGGTCATAAGTCCCGGCCAATAAAAAATGGGGCTCTACCCTTCATACTTCAAGCTGCAGATGCGTTGGCGACGCGCATTCACCCCAGGCACTGCCGGGATAAATGAGGGCCCTCAGCCAACGGCTGCCTTCCCACAACTCGAATTATTTAGGGTATCTATAGCCCCATCTATAGTGATGAAAATATATTGAACCGGATTATAAGATAAAACGGCTCAGATCTTCATCTGCCACCAGAACATCCAGATGCTTACCGACATATTCCGCATCGATGGTGACGGTTTGGCCATTCATTTCGCTGGCATCGTAGGAGATGTCTTCGATCAGACGCTCCAGTACGGTATGCAGACGACGCGCACCGATGTTCTCGGTGGTCTCGTTGACCTGCCACGCGGCCTGAGCGATACGCTTGATGCCATCTTCCGTGAACTCAATATTGACGCCTTCGGTGGCCATCAGCGCTTTATACTGCACGGTGATGGACGCGTTCGGCTCGGTCAGGATGCGCTCGAAGTCGTGGGTGGTCAGCGCTTTCAGCTCAACGCGAATCGGCAGACGACCCTGCAGCTCCGGGATTAAGTCAGACGGGCTGGCCACCTGGAACGCGCCGGAAGCGATAAACAGAATATGATCGGTTTTCACCATGCCGTGCTTGGTGGAGACGGTACAGCCTTCAACCAGCGGCAGCAGATCGCGCTGTACGCCTTCGCGGGATACGTCCGGGCCGGAGGAGTTGCCGCCGCGCTTACAGATTTTATCGATTTCGTCGATAAACACGATACCGTGCTGCTCAACGGCGTCGATGGCATCCTGCTTCAGCTCTTCCGGGTTGACCAGCTTCGCCGCTTCTTCTTCAATCAGCAGCTTCATCGCGTCTTTAATTTTCAGCTTACGCGGTTTTTGCTTCTGGCCGCCCAGGTTCTGGAACATGGACTGCAGCTGGCTGGTCATCTCTTCCATGCCCGGAGGGGACATGATTTCAACGCCCATCGGCGCAGCAGCGAGATCGATCTCAATCTCTTTATCATCGAGCTGCCCTTCGCGCAGTTTTTTACGGAAAGACTGACGCGCGGCGGACGGTTCCTGAGGCTGTTCAGCCTGGCCCCAGTTGTTTTTCGCCGGCGGGATCAGCACGTCAAGGATGCGCTCTTCCGCCAGTTCTTCCGCACGATAGCGGTTTTTGTCGATGGACTGCATGCGCACCATTTTGATCGCCGCATCGGTCAGATCGCGGATGATGGAGTCCACTTCTTTACCAACATAGCCCACTTCGGTGAATTTCGTCGCTTCAACTTTGATGAACGGCGCGTTGGCAAGCTTTGCCAGACGACGGGCGATTTCCGTTTTACCGACGCCGGTCGGGCCGATCATCAGAATGTTTTTGGGCGTGACTTCGTGACGCAGCTCTTCGTTGAGCTGCATACGACGCCAGCGGTTACGCAGAGCGATGGCGACGGAGCGCTTGGCTGCGTCCTGGCCGATAATGTGTTTGTCCAGTTCGCTGACAATTTCGCGTGGGGTCATTTCAGACATGGGAGATCCTTACGCTTTAGACGGTAATTCTTCGATGGTATGGAAGTGGTTGGTATAAATGCAGATATCACCTGCAATATTCAACGCTTTCTCTGCGATATCGCGTGCGCCCATATCGGTATTTTCCAGCAGGGCGCGAGCCGCGGCCTGGGCGTAAGGACCGCCGGAGCCGATAGCAATCAAATCGTTTTCTGGCTGCACCACGTCACCGTTACCGGTGATGATAAGCGATGCGTTTTCGTCAGCCACGGCCAGCAGCGCTTCCAGCTTGCGCAGCATGCGGTCGGTACGCCAGTCTTTCGCCAGCTCAACGGCGGCCTTCACCAGGTGGCCCTGATGCATTTCCAGCTTACGTTCAAACAGTTCGAACAGCGTGAAGGCGTCAGCGGTGCCGCCCGCAAAGCCGGCGATCACTTTGTCGTTGTACAGGCGGCGCACTTTTTTGACGTTGCCTTTCATTACGGTGTTGCCCAGCGTGGCCTGGCCATCACCGGCAATAACGACATGGCCGTTACGGCGAACACTTACAATTGTAGTCACGAGCAGACCCCTTGGTTGCAAAAGCGGAATAGGGGCCCCGCGGTTACGCGGGGCAGAATGCAATTATAGATGGGGGGGATTTTGAGGGTTTCAACCCCTGGCGGCGAGACGAATGCAGTTTGCGTGTCCGGCCATTTTCAGCCGTTCAATCATATTGCTGGCGTTTTCTTTGCCTTTCAGCGGCCCAATTACCACGCGGTTCCAGCCGTTATTGGTGGTGATGTGCGAGGCGAAACCTTCAAACGCCAGCTGCGCGCGCACGGTTTCCGCCTGCTCAGCGCCTTTGAAGGAGCCGCACTGGATCATCCAGCTGCGATCGTCTTTTTTCTCCGCGGCGGCGGTTTTTGGCGCCTCTTCAACGCGGGTTACCGGCGCGGCGGCCTGGGTTTTAGGCTGCGCGGTACTGGTATGCGCCGGCGTTTGCAGCAGATCCTGATACGGCTGCTGGTTCGACGCCGTTTGCTTCGGCGGCTGCTGCACCGGTTTCGGCTGCTCGACGGCCCGCGGCTGGGTTCGCGGTTGCTGTACCTGCGTCTGTGTCTGCTGCTGCACCTGAGCGAGCTGCTGCTGCTGAACTAAACGCTGACGCTGCAGGGTCTGCTGGCGCTGCGCCGGGGTTTGTTCATTCCACGGCACTTCGGTCAGCTGCGTAGGCTGCTGACGCATATCGGCCTGCATTTGCGCCAACAGCTGGCGCTGCTCGTCCGTCAGCTGCTCCGGCTTCATAACTTCGCCGCCTGCCGTGGGTTCCGTAGGCGCACGTACGCCGGGCTGACGGCTCTCCAGCTCTTTAATATAGCGCCAGCGCTCTTCTGGCTTCGGCGGGAGGCCGTTGCCAGCGGCCTGGCGGTTTTGCAGCGCTTCAGCCTCTTCTTTCTTATGATGCGTGATGAAGTACAGTCCACCGATAAAGGCCACCAGCACTGCCGCAGCGATCGCCACCATAGTCGGTGAAACCGCCGAAAGGCCGCCTTGCTTGTTCCTTGAGCTTCGGGTATTGCTCTTTTTGCGCCGCGAAGAAGCCGGTTGGCTGCGGCGTACATAATCTCGTTGTGCCACTATCGTTTCGCTGTCTTATTCGTTTTTCAGCCCGCCATGTTACTTAAGCGGCGGGCCTTTGACCAGAAGGGCAGGCCCGAAAGCCTGAAGGTTATGTTCGGATTTTTCGCGTACTGCCGCGAACGATAAGCTCGCAGTCGAGTAATCGTGAACCGCTGCTGACGCTGTGACCGTGCAGTTGATCCAATAAAAGCAGCATCGCTTCGCGGCCAATATCAAAACGTGGTTGCGCGACGGTCGTCAATGGCGGATCGCAAAATTCAGACAAAGAGATGTTATCGAAACCAATAATAGACAGATCTTCAGGAACTTTCAGGCCGCGACGTTTCGCCAGCGATAATGCCCCCAGCGCCATAATATCGCTATGGCAGAAAACAGCCGTCGGCGGTACCGGCAGCGCCAGCAGCTGTTCGAGGGCGTTGGCGCCGGCTTCATAGGTAAAATTGCCGCGGGCGATATAGTGCGGATCGACGGTTATCCCGCTACGACGCAGCGCCTGGACATAGCCCTGCAGGCGATAATGGCACAGCGGCATCTCTTCCGGGCCGGCGATACAGCCGATGCGGCGATGCCCCAGCTCGTGCAGATAGTTAACGGCGTTAAAGGCGGCGGTGAGGTTATCGATATGCACCGTCGGCAGCTCAAGCTCGGGAGCGAATTCATTGGCCATGACCATCGGCGGCAGATTGCGCTGCTCCTCTACGCCCGCATCGAAGGGCAAACGGGAGCCAAGCAGCAGCATACCGTCGATCTGCTTGGTAATGATCAGGTCGATAAAGGTCTTTTCCTGACGGTTCTGGTGGGCGCAATCGCCAATCAGCACCAGGTACTCCTGTTCCGCCGCGGTGACTTCAATACCGCGAATGATCTCGCTGAAAAAGGGGTCGCAGATATCCGGCACAATCACCAGAATGGTGCGTGACTCGTTGCGCTTCATATTGCGCCCGAGCGATTGCGGTAAATAGCCGACTTCCAGCGCGGCCTGCTCGACCCGGTTACGGGTGCTCTGCGAAACCTTATCGGGATTCATTAACGCTCGGGATACGGTTGCCGTGGAAACGTTTGCCTTTTGGGCAACGTCTTTCATAGTGGCGGCAACGACCTGTTTTTTGGGCTTCACCTGATTTCTCCTCGCTGACTGGCGCAGACACATCCCTGGCGTTCTGACATCAGCAACATTTTTAACAGATAGTACATCCAGAGAGTTACAGAATTTTCATGAAAAACGTGACGATGGTTGAATTTTTCGATCCGCCTCGCAAGAGAAGCCTTAACCTTCAATAGGATCGACGTCCAGAACCCATTTCACTTTTCGCGCTTCCGGCAGCGTGTTAATCAACGCCAGCGTTCCGCTGACGATATGCTGTAGCTGAACGCGCGACGGATGCTGGAGGAGAATTTGCCAGCGCCAGCGGCCGCCACGCTTTGGCGCCAGCGCCGGAACCGGCCCGAGCACCCACAGTTTCTTATCGGCCAGCGGGCTGGCCTGCAGCAGGTTGCGCAGCTGTTGTAAAAAAAGCGGCGCCTGCTGGTTGTTATGATCCTCGGCGCGAATCAGCACGTGGCTGGTCCACGGCGGCAGCTGCATGCTTTGCCGTTCCGCCAGCGCCTGCTCGGCAAACGCGTCGTATCCTTTATAAAGCAGCGTTTGCAGCAGCGGGTGTTCCGGGTGGTGGGTCTGCAGGATCACCTCGCCCTGTTTGCCCGCCCGGCCTGCGCGGCCTGAAACCTGCGTGTAGAGCTGAGCGAAGCGCTCCGCCGAGCGGAAATCGGCGGAAAACAGCGCGCCGTCAACGTCCAGCAGGGAAACCAGGGTGACATCCGGGAAGTGGTGCCCCTTCGCCAGCATTTGGGTGCCGATAAGAATGCGCGCGCCGCCGCGATTGACGTCGGCAAGATATTGCTCAAGCGCGCCTTTGCGGCTGGTGGTATCCCGGTCGATACGGGAAATCGGGATATCGGGAAACAGCGGTCCCAGCGCCTGCTCAAGCTGTTCGGTCCCCAAACCTACCGGTACCAGATGCGTTGAGCCGCAGGAGGGGCACTGGCGCGGAATCGGGCGCTGGCTGTCGCAGTGGTGGCAGCGCAGATGATGCTGAGCCTGGTGCAGCGTGTAGTAGCTGTCGCAGCGCGGACACTCCGCTATCCAGCCGCAGTCGTGGCACAGCAGCGCCGGCGCGAAGCCGCGGCGGTTCAAAAACAGAATCACCTGGTTATCGGCCTGCAGATGCTGGCGCATGCGGCCAATGAGCGCCGGAGACAGTCCGGCCTGCAGCTGCTGGCCCTTTAAATCCAGAACGTGCTGCTGAGCCGGGCGCGCATTGCCCGCTCGTTTGGTGAGCTTCAGCTGGCGATACTTGCCCTGGCGGACGTTATGAAGCGTCTCCAGCGCCGGGGTCGCCGAGCCGAGGATAATTGGAATTTGTTCGCTGTGGGCGCGCCAGACCGCCAGATCGCGGGCGTGATAGCGCCAGCCTTCCTGCTGTTTATAAGAGCTGTCGTGCTCTTCATCGATGACGATGACCCCGAGGTCTTTAAAAGGGGTAAATAGCGACGAGCGGGTACCGATCACAATCGCCGCTTCGCCGTTTTTGGCTTTTAGCCACGCGGAGAGGCGTTCGCTGTCGTTCAGTCCGGAGTGCAGCACTTCCACCGGGGCGCTAAAGCGGTGGCGGAAACGGGCGATAGTCTGCGGCGTCAGGCCGATCTCCGGCACCATCACCAGCGCCTGGCGCCCCTGCGCCAGTACGTTTTCAAGGACGCTCAGATACACTTCCGTTTTGCCCGAACCGGTGATCCCGGCCAGCAGCCAGGCGGAAAAGCTGTCCGAGGCGCTGTGAATCGCGCCCACGGCGGTGGCCTGTTCGGTATTGAGCCGCAGGCGCTCGCCGGGTACCGAGAAGCCCGTGCGCCAGTCGGCGATCGCCGGCGCTTCGCTGGCGAGTTCGGCCAGGCCTTTACCCCGCAGCGCCTGCAGGGCGGCGTCGTTAAATTCGAGTTCGGCAACCTGATGGCGCCAGATCTTGCCCTGACGCAGCGCAGCCAGCGCCTGCTGCTGTTTCGGTGAGCGCTTAAGGCTGTTGATATCAACCGCTTGCCCCTGTTCGGTGGCAAACCAGTACCACATTGGCGCCGCGCTGGCGGGCTTCCCCTGGCGCAGCACGATCGGTAGCGCGTGAAACAGCACATCGCCGATGGGATGATGGTAGTAATCCGCCGCCCACAGCAGCAGCCGCCAGACCGAAGTGGAGAAGACCGGCTCGGCGTCGAGGGCTTCGGCCACCGGCTTAAGTTCGTCGAGCGGCAGTTCGCTGCGCTCACTGACCGCCGTTACGATACCTATCCGCTCCTGCTTGCCGAACGGAACGCGCACGCGACAGCCCGCTTTGACCGGCATACCTTCAGGCAGCAAATAGTCAAAAGTGCGGGGCAGCGGAACGGGCAGGGCAACGTGAGCGACGGGCATTTAATCTTCCTGACTTGAAATCTGGCGGGTTAGTATACACATTGTGATAAGGGCTCGCGGATCAGTTTGCATATGCTGGTCAAATTCTGTATGATTCGCCGCCTTTGATGCGCTTTGTGCGACATCAAAATCTATTACCCGGGAATTTCGCTTCGCGCAATCGCACCGGGAAATTATTAACATCGCGTGGTGTCTGGCGTTAGGGCTGGAAGAGCGACGCGGCCTTAACTGAGGTTCTCCCATGAAAAAAGATATTCATCCGAAATACGAAGAAGTTACTGCTTCCTGCTCTTGCGGTAACGTCATGAAAATCCGTTCTACCGTAGGTCACGACCTGAACCTCGACGTGTGCGGTAAATGCCACCCGTTCTACACTGGCAAACAGCGTGATGTTGCTACCGGTGGCCGTGTTGACCGCTTCAACAAGCGCTTCAGCGTACCGGGTACCAGCAAGTAATTTGCTGAAGAAGCCGCCTCAGGGCGGCTTTTTTGTTTCTCTTGCGCTAAACGCGAGAAAAAAGGGCAGAAGATTTCTTCTGCCCTTTTTTATGGTTTTAGTATTCCCACGTATCCGGGTCGATGCCCAGTTCGCGCATAATCTCTTTCGCCGCTTCCGGGATTTCATCGCTGCGCTCTTTACGCAGGTCTTCATCGTTAGGCAACGGTTGACCGGTAAAGGCATGCAGGAACGCTTCGCACAGCAGTTCGCTGTTAGTCGCGTGCCGCAGGTTATTCACCTGACGACGCGTGCGTTCATCGGTGAGGATTTTTAACACCTTCAGAGGAATGGAAACCGTAATTTTTTTTACTTGCTCACTCTTCTTACCGTGCTCAGCGTATGGGCTGATATATTCGCCGCTCCATTCAGCCATGAGTTACCTTTAATCCTCTATTCATTAGTTAAGGGCCTGAACGCGAGTCCTGGCCATAATTGCGCGTAGTTTACCGTAGAGGGGCGCGTCTGGCACCAAACAAGCCGCTACGGATGTGCGCTAATGCATATAATTTTAACGGCTATTTCCAGTTTGCTCAATCTATACGCAAAGAAGTTTAGATGTCCAGATGTATTGACGTCTATTATAACAATGATTACTCTGGAGCCTGACTTTTCACCGACTCAGCCCAGGAACTCCCCAACATGACGCGTAAACAGGCCACCATCGCAGTGCGTAGCGGTTTAAATGACGACGAGCAGTACGGTTGCGTTGTCCCGCCCATTCATCTCTCCAGCACCTATAATTTCACCGGATTTAACGAACCTCGCGCCCACGACTACTCTCGTCGCGGTAACCCGACCCGTGATGTGGTGCAGCGTGCGCTGGCGGAGCTGGAGGGCGGCGCGGGGGCGGTCCTGACCAATACCGGCATGTCGGCCATTTTGCTGGTCACCACCGTATTTCTGAAACCGGGCGATCTGCTGGTGGCGCCGCACGACTGCTACGGCGGCAGCTACCGCCTGTTTGACAGCCTGGCGAAGCGCGGCTGCTATCGCGTGCTGTTTGTCGATCAAAACGACGAGCAGGCGCTGAGCGCCGCGCTGGCGGAAAAACCGAAGCTGGTTCTGGTCGAAAGCCCAAGTAATCCATTGCTGAGAGTTGTGGATATTGCGAAAATTTGCGGTCTGGCGCGTGAGGCCGGAGCGGTCAGCGTGGTTGATAACACCTTCCTGAGCCCGGCTTTGCAGAATCCGCTGGCGCTGGGCGCCGATCTGGTGTTGCATTCGTGCACTAAATATTTGAACGGCCACTCTGACGTCGTGGCCGGGGTGGTGATCGCTAAAGATCCGGCGACCGTCACCGAACTGGCATGGTGGGCGAATAATATCGGCGTCACCGGCGGAGCGTTTGATAGCTATCTGCTGCTGCGCGGCTTACGTACGCTCTCTCCGCGTATGGAAGTGGCGCAGCGTAACGCGCTGGCGATTGTCGACTATCTGAAATCCCAGCCGCTGGTGAAAAAACTGTACCATCCGTCCCTGCCGGAAAACCAGGGGCATGAGATTGCGGCGCGTCAGCAAAAAGGTTTTGGGGCGATGTTAAGCTTCGAACTGGATGGCGATGAGCAGACGCTGCGTCGTTTCCTGAGCGGGTTATCGCTGTTTACGCTGGCGGAATCGCTGGGCGGCGTGGAAAGTCTGATTTCCCACGCAGCGACGATGACCCATGCGGGCATGGCGCCTGAAGCGCGTGCGGCCGCCGGGATCTCAGAAACGCTTCTGCGTATTTCGACCGGTATTGAAGATGGTGAAGATTTAATTGCCGACCTGGAAAATGGCTTCCGGGCAGCAAACGAGGAATAAACATGAGTGTGATTGCGCAGGCAGGGGCGAAGGGTCGTCAGCTGCACAAATTTGGTGGGAGTAGTTTAGCGGATGCGAAATGTTACCTGCGCGTCGCGGGTATTATGACGGAGTATTCGCAGGCGGGCGACATGATGGTCGTCTCTGCCGCCGGCAGTACCACCAACCAGTTGATCAGCTGGCTGAAGCTCAGCCAGACCGATCGCCTTTCTGCGCATCAGGTGCAACAATCGCTCCGTCGTTATCAGATGGAGCTCATCTCCGGACTGCTGTCACCAGACGCTGCCGACACGCTGATTGCCATCTTTATTCAGGATCTTGAGCGCCTTGCCGGGCTGCTTGACGGCGGCGTCACCGACGCGGTATACGCCGAAGTCGTCGGTCACGGCGAAGTCTGGTCGGCCCGCCTGATGGCGGCGGTGCTGAACCATCTTGGCGTAGAAGCCGCCTGGCTGGATGCGCGTAGCTTCCTGCGCGCCGAGCGCTCCGCGCAGCCGCAGGTGGATGAAGGCTTATCCTATCCGCTTTTGCAGCAGCTGATAGCGCAGCACCCGAACAAGCGGCTGGTGGTGACCGGCTTTATTTCGCGTAACAACGCCGGGGAAACCGTCCTGCTGGGACGTAACGGTTCCGACTATTCCGCCACCCAAATCGGCGCCCTGGCCGGGGCGTCTCGCGTCACTATCTGGAGCGACGTGGCCGGGGTCTACAGCGCGGATCCGCGTAAAGTGAAAGACGCCTGCCTGCTGCCGCTGCTGCGCCTGGATGAGGCCAGCGAACTGGCCCGCCTGGCGGCGCCGGTGCTGCATGCCCGTACGCTGCAGCCGGTCTCCGGCAGCGATATCGATTTACAATTACGCTGTAGCTACACCCCGGATCAGGGCTCAACGCGCATCGAACGCGTGCTGGCTTCCGGTACCGGGGCGCGTATCGTGACCAGCCATGATGATGTCTGCCTGATTGAGTTCCAGGTACCCGGCGGCCAGGATTTCAAACTGGCGCATAAGGAGCTGGACGCTATTTTAAAACGCGCCCAGCTGCGTCCGCTGGCGGTTGGCGTACACGCCGACCGTAAGCTGCTGCAGTTCTGCTACACCTCTGAAGTGGCCGACAGCGCGCTGAAGCTGCTGGACGAAGCGGGGCTGCCGGGCGAGCTGCGCCTGCGTCAGAAACTGGCGCTGGTGGCGATGGTTGGCGCTGGCGTGACCCGCAATCCGCTGCACTGCCACCGTTTCTGGCAGCAGCTGAAGGGCCAGCCGGTAGAGTTTACCTGGCAATCAGAAGAGGGCATCAGCCTGGTTGCGGTGCTGCGCGCCGGGCCGACGGAAAGCCTTATTCAGGGGCTGCATCAGTCGTTGTTCCGCGCGGAAAAACGCATTGGCCTGGTGCTGTTTGGCAAAGGTAATATCGGGTCCCGCTGGCTGGAGCTGTTCGCTCGCGAGCAGACCACGCTTTCCGCCCGCACCGGGTTTGAATTCATCCTTGCCGGGGTCGTGGATAGTCGCCGTAGCCTGCTTAATTACGAAGGCCTTGACGCCAGTCGCGCGCTGGCTTTCTTTAATGATGAGGCGGTTGAGCAGGATGAAGAGTCGCTGTTCCTGTGGATGCGCGCGCATCCGTACGATGATTTAGTGGTGCTGGACGTAACCGCCAGCGCGCAGCTGGCCGACCAGTACCTCGATTTCGCCAGCCATGGTTTCCACGTTATCAGCGCGAATAAGCTGGCTGGCGCCAGCAGCAGCAGTAAGTATCGCCAGATCCACGACGCGTTCGAGAAGACCGGGCGCCACTGGCTGTACAACGCCACCGTCGGCGCCGGTTTACCGGTCAACCATACGGTGCGCGATTTAATTGATAGCGGCGATACCATTCTGGCGCTGAGCGGTATTTTCTCCGGCACCCTCTCATGGCTGTTCCTGCAGTTTGACGGCACCGTGCCGTTTACAGACCTCGTCGATCAGGCCTGGCAGCAGGGGCTGACGGAACCGGACCCGCGCGTCGATCTCTCCGGGAAAGACGTCATGCGCAAGCTGGTGATCCTGGCCCGTGAGGCGGGTTACAACATCGAGCCGGACCAGGTGCGCGTTGAGTCGCTGGTGCCCGCCCACTGCGAAGAGGGGTCTGTCGATCACTTCTTCGAGAACGGCGAAGCGCTGAACGAGCAGATGCTGCAGCGTCTGGAAGCGGCGCGCGAAATGGGCCTGGTGCTGCGCTACGTCGCGCGCTTTGACGCTAACGGTAAAGCCCGCGTCGGCGTTGAAGCGGTGCGCGAAGAGCATCCGCTGGCGGCGCTCCTGCCGTGTGATAACGTCTTTGCTATCGAGAGCCGCTGGTATCGCGATAACCCGCTGGTGATCCGCGGTCCGGGCGCCGGTCGTGATGTGACCGCCGGGGCGATTCAGTCGGATATCAACCGTCTGGCGCAGCTGCTGTAGCCATAAATCAAAGACCAGGCAACGCCTGGTCTTTTCACCTTAGTGCGCCGCGAAAACTTCTTTGGCGGCAAACAGGCCATTCAGGGCCGCCGGGAATCCGGCATAGACCGCCATCTGCATGATCACTTCCGTAATCTCTTCCTGCGTCAGCCCGACATTTAACCCGGCGGCAATATGCACTTTTAGCTGCGGCGCGGCGTTGCCGAGCGCCGTGAGCGCGGCGATAGTGGCAATTTCACGGCTGCGTAAATCGAGTCCTGGCCTGGCGTAAATATCGCCGAAGGGGAACTCAATCAGATAGCGGGCAAAATCGGGGGCGATATCCTTCAGGCTGTTGACGACGGCGTCGCCGCCTTTGCCGTCCACGCGCTGTAGCATTTCTCGTCCGATGGTATAACGTTCGCTGGTCATGGCTTTTCCTCAGTGTGATGATGCGTAATGAGGAAGGTTAGGGAAGTTTTCCTGACTTGAGTAATACCCTTTTCGTGATACCTTTTCAGTATGACAAATTCACGTTTACACACTCTGGATATTCGCCTGCTGCGCTACTTTGCGGTGGTGGCGGAGGAAAATAACATCAGCCGGGCCGCGCAGCGGCTATTTATTTCGCAGCCGCCGCTGAGCCGTCATATTCGCCATCTGGAAACGCAGCTGGGGGTAACGCTATTCTTGCGGCATACCAAAGGTCTGATCCTTACCGACGAGGGAAGACGGGTGCTGGATATCATTCGGCCTCTGCTGGTGCTTCAGGATCGCACCCTGGCGGCGTTGAGCCAGCTCTCTGCGCCCGCGCAGCAGCCTCTGCGTCTGGGGTTGACCACCGCCTTTGAGCAAGGCGTTTTCGCCGCCGCGGAATCCGCTCTGGGTGAGTACACCGGCGCATTGCACATCACTCGTCAGTCATCACCGGCGTTGGCCCAACTGGTGCGAAAGGGCAAGCTCGATGCGGCGCTGGTGGCGCTGCCGCTGAATACCGAGGGGCTTCACCTGCATCCTTTGTCTTACCTGGAGCCGCTTATCGCGGCGCTACCCGCATCCTGGCCGGAGGCCGCCAGGGCGGAGCTGACGTTAAGCGCACTCAATCATCGGCCGCTGTTCTGGTTTAAACGCGAGCGTAATCCCGATTTTTTTGACTATACGCGACGTATTTTTGACCGGGCAGGCTATGTGCCCACCTACGTGGAGGAGCCTGCCGAGCATGATGTTCTGCTGGCGCGGATTGCGCGCGGAGAAGGCCTGATCCTCCTGCCGGCCTCTTTTTCCGCGATTCAGCGGCAGGGGGTCGTCTTTTGTCCTTTGCAGGATGCCAGCCAGCAGCTTCCGCTTAGGCTGGGAATGGTGACGCTGCCCGCAAATGAGAGGGTACGGGAAAGGGTAACAGCAGTCGTTGAAAAATCATTGCCTTAGCGAAAAAGAGATGAATTAATTTCATCCTGGCTGAATATTCCTCACTGTTTACGCTGATTTTTCTATTGACGCGGATGCCCTTTTCCGTCATTTTTACATCTGGACGTCTAAACGTATAGAAGTTCGCGACACAACAAACAATAAAATGCGATTGATGAGGTAAGGTATGAGCTTTTTTCACGCCAATCAGCGGGAAGCCCTGAATCAGAGCCTGGCGGAAGTGCAGGGCCAGATTAACGTCTCCTTTGAATTCTTTCCGCCGCGCACCAGTGAAATGGAGCAAACCCTCTGGAAATCCATCGATCGCCTGAGCAGCCTGAAGCCGAAGTTTGTCTCCGTGACCTACGGCGCTAACTCCGGTGAACGTGACCGCACCCATAGCATTATCAAAGGTATTAAAGAGCGTACCGGTCTGGAAGCCGCCCCGCATCTGACCTGTATCGATGCCAGCCGCGATGAGCTGCGTACCATTGCTAAAGATTACTGGGATAGCGGGATTCGCCATATCGTTGCGCTGCGTGGCGACCTGCCGCCTGGCAGCGGTAAGCCGGATATGTACGCGGCCGACCTGGTGACTCTGCTGAAAGAGGTCGGGGACTTTGATATTTCCGTTGCGGCTTATCCGGAAGTCCATCCGGAAGCCAAAAGCGCGCAGGCCGATCTGCTTAACCTGAAGCGCAAGGTCGAGGCCGGAGCAAATCGCGCGATTACCCAGTTTTTCTTTGATGTTGAAAGCTACCTGCGTTTTCGCGACCGCTGCGTCTCTGCGGGTATCGACGTCGAAATTATTCCGGGCATTCTGCCGGTCTCTAACTTCAGGCAGGCGAAAAAATTTGCCGATATGACCAACGTGCGTATCCCGACGTGGATGGCGAAAATGTTCGAAGGTCTGGACAATGACGCCGAAACCCGCCAGCTGGTGGGGGCGAACATCGCCATGGATATGGTGAAGATTCTCAGCCGCGAAGGGGTGAAGGATTTCCATTTCTATACCCTGAACCGCGCGGAAATGAGCTACGCGATTTGCCACACTTTAGGCGTGCGCCCGGCGTAAGCAGGCTTCATATTTCCCCGTCCTTCTCTTCTCTCTGCGGCGTCAAAACATCTTCGGCGCCGCTTGTTCTGGTTATTTCCTTAACACATCTTTACGGGCGGTAGAACGGGGTGCCTGTGCCATCAGAGGTGACTATCCGCCAGCAGCAGCGGTACGTTTTGCGTTTGCATCAGAGAGAGGATATCGGGGGAGAGGCCGGTCTGGCTGATAACGAGGTCAAGGTCTGCCAGGCGGGCATGGCCTGCAAGGAACGTTTGACCAAATTTACTGCTGTCCGCCAGCAGGATTTTTTGCCGCCCGGCGCGCATCAGCGCTTGTTTGACGTGGGCATCGGCCATTTCAGGAACCGTCAGCTCTCCAAGATCGTTGACGCCCTGAGTGCTGAGGAAGACTTTGTCGGCGTGGATATGACGAAAGAAGTCGGCGGTACTGAAAGAGACCATTCCCTGGCTGGCGTCTTCATATTCACCGGGCGCGACGATCAACTTGATATTTTTTCTTCCTTTCAGGAGATTAACCACCGGAATGGAGTTGGTTATCACCATGATTTTCTTATCGAAAATAAAATGAGCGAGCGCCAGCGGCGTGGTGCCGCAGTCGATAATAATCGTGTCGCCATCTTCAACCTGCTCGGCGGCTTTCTGGCCAATCAGGTGCTTATCATCGGCCATTTGTATCGATTGCAGCTGAAAGCCGGGCTCGACGCTGGCACCGCGGGTTAAGTAGGCTCCACCGTAGGTTGTTTTTACAATACCTTGTTTTTCAAAGAAAGAGAGATCGCGACGGATGGTCATTTTGGTGACGCCGAACTTTTCGGCGAGGTCATTGACGACGACTTTTTTGTCCTGTTGCAAAATGGCGTAAATGCTCATTCTTCGATTTGATGACTGCATATCTACGATTCACCCAAAGGAAAATCGCACTATAAAATACATCGTTTTGGCGGGCAATGGCGGGCGAAAAGAACATACCCGCCTGCTGGCGGGTATGTCGCGAGGGTTTATTCCCACTCTTGCAGGAAGCGTTGACCGTACTGGTCGGCCACCAGAAGCGCGGCATAGACCTGATCCGGCGTCGCGCCGCCGGGCATATTGTGGATGGTTTCACCTTCCGCGCAGGCGGCTTCCGCCACGGTACGCATTTTGCCCGGGATATCGACTTTAATATCCAGCTGCGCCAGGGTGATAGGCAGCCCGACGCTATGGCACAGCGCCGCTACGGTTTCGATCTCTTCCACCGGCGCGTTTTCCAGTACCAGCTGCGTAAGCGTACCGAAAGCCACTTTTTCACCATGGTAGTAGTGGTGAGCGTCCGGAATAGCGGTCAGACCGTTATGGATAGCGTGCGCAGCCGCCAGGCCGCCGCTTTCAAAGCCGACGCCGCTCAGATAGGTGTTGGCTTCAATAACCCGTTCCAGCGCCGGCGTCACCACGTGCTGCTCCGCCGCCAGCATCGCTTTTTCGCCCTCTTCAACCAGCGTGTTGTAGCACAGTTCAGCCAGCGCCAGCGCCGCCTGGGTGCATTTTCCGCCCGCCATGGTGGTCGCGCCGCTGCGGGAGCAGGCACGCGCTTCAAACCAGGTCGCCAGCGCATCACCGATACCGGCTGCCAGCAGGCGCGCCGGGGCGCCTGCAACGATTTGCGTATCGACAATGACCATGTTCGGGTTGCGCGGCAGCATCAGGTAGCTATCAAACTCGCCGTCATCGGTATAGATGACCGAGAGCGCGCTGCACGGCGCGTCGGTGGAGGCAATCGTCGGGGCAATAACCACCGGCAGATTCATAAAATGTGCTAATGCTTTTGCGGTATCCAGCGTCTTGCCGCCGCCGATACCCAGCACGGCGGTGCAGCGGGCGGAACCGGAAATATCACGCAAGCGGTTGATTTCGTTATGTGAGCATTCGCCGCCAAACGGTGCGATTTCGCCAGCCAGCCCCGCATCCGCCAGGCTTTTACGCAGTTTTTCTTCGGCAAAACCGAGTACGAATTTATCGCCCACGATGAGCCAGCGTTCTGCCAACGGCTTGAGGTATCCACCAAGGCGGGTAATGACGTCCGCGCCCTGAATGTACTTACCGGGTGATTGAATAATGCGATCCATTTCTATTCCTCCTGGATGACCGTGATGCCACCCCCCTGGGCAGCTCGCCGATCGGGTTACAGGTTTAGCGTTCCAAAAGCGTTATTCCAGTCCTGCTCAAACTTCTCAATAGCTGACTCTACCGCAGGGGTACCGAGCATTTGTTGCGCTACATCTAACGGAAGGGTGATCGCTTCGCAGCCTGCTAACAGGCAATCCAGCGCCTGGCGCGGCGTCTTAAAGCTGGCGGCCAGCACTTTGCTTTCCGGCGCATGCAGCTCCAGCAGGGACTGCAGCTCCTGGACCATGCGGATGCCGTCACCGCCCTGGGCGTCGACGCGGTTGACGTACGGCGCCACATATTTTGCCCCGGCCAGCGCGGCCAGCAGGCCCTGAGATGCGCTATATACCGCCGTACCCAGCGTGGGGATACCTTCTTTTTTCAACAGTTTGATAGCGGCAAGGCCTTCGGCGGTGACCGGGATTTTTACCACGATACCGGGGACGGCGTTGCTCAGGCGTTTGGCTTCTTCCACCATGCCCTTCGCGTCGCGGCTCATGGTCTGGGCGAACAGAATACCTTCCGGACCGACGGCTTTTTGCAGGCGCGGAAGAACATCCCAAACCGGCGTTTTACCGGCTGCGATAATGCTCGGGTTGGTGGTCACGCCGGCCAGCGGGTAGATGCGCGCCAGGCGTTCAACTTCTGCTACGTTTGCGGTGTCCAGATAGAGTTCCATGATGCTTTCCTCAATGCTTAATTCGGTAGTGTCGTTGAGGAAAGAATACGGCTTTCACGCGGAGGGTCGCCAGATGACAAATTTGCCAAAAACTGGATAAATGTACGCATTGCGGTTAATGATGATTTAGATCACATTTATCCCGCCACCCGGATTAAAATGGGAAAATAAGAGCGCACAAAAGTCAGGTTTAACACACAAAAATCTAGTTTTTTAGCGAAGCCGTTTTTTCCGTCAGCTGGCTGTGATACTGACGGCGATACTCCGACGGCGAGCGCTCGGTGTTTTTGCGAAACAGGCGGCAGAAGTAGTTGCTGTCGGCGAAACCACAGGCGTGGGCGATATCTTTCACTTTCATATCGTGGCCTTTTAGCAGCATTCTGGCCTGCTCCAGACGGATGTGATTCAGGTATTCGTTAAAGCCCATTGGCCCGCATTTCTGGAACAGATGGGAAAGATAGTTTGGTGAGAGATAAAACGCCTGCGCCACCGACTCGCGGGTTAACGGGTCGGCAAAATGGGCATCAATATGTTTACGAATCGCTTCAAAAAGCGCCTGGCTGCGCGATGACGTTTGTACCTGGCTGCCCAGCAGATCGGCACAGTGGCTGAGCAGGCTGGTGACAATACAGCGGGCCGTATGCTGTTCCTGCGGCTGCATCTGCATTTCATTCAGCGCCTGCAGCAGAAACGATCCAACCCGGGGGCCGCGGCGAGGAACCTGCTGTTTATCCAGCACGTTAAGCGCGCTGCCGTCCCAGTGGCGTAGAACGAATTCCAGCTGCTGCTTACCAAATAAGACAGTTAACAGCGTGGAGGGCATCAGCCACTGCGGGTCATTCCATCCGCCTGCGGGGACGTACAGCACATCGTGCGGCGTCAGCTGCGCCTGGTCGGCCTTAATCGCCGGATCGCGAAGCTGCCCCGCAAGCATGATTTCGAGGCGCGGAAAATCGACGCTTAGCGCTTTCTCAGAAGCCGGTCTGGATTCTGTGGAAAAGTGGACTTTGCCGATTACCGCCGGGCCTTTAATAAAAGAATCAATGGCCTGATTAATGTCGCTATCCATTCTCTCTCCGCGTCGCGCGATCCCGTTTCATCATACCTAACAAACTGGCAGAGGGAAAAGCCGCGCGATTTTTCTGCGAAGAGAGTTGTAAGATTTGATTGATATGTTATATCGTAACATATTATTGCAAACCTAAACTCAGGAGAGAGTGATGACCCGAAAGATTTCCGCGCTTATGCTTGGTGTAAGCCTGGTCCTGGCGAGCAGTCAGGCGGTCGCCCACGGCCACCATAGCCATGGCCCGGCGCTGACCGAAGCGGAGCAGAAGGCGAGTGAAGGCATTTTTGCCGACCAGGACGTAAAGGACAGGGCGCTGAGCGACTGGGAGGGTATCTGGCAGTCGGTTAATCCCTATCTGCTGAACGGCGATTTAGATGCCGTGCTGGAGCAGAAGGCCAAAAAAGCCGGTAAAAGCGTGGCGGAATATCGGGAGTATTATAAGAAGGGCTACGCTACCGATGTGGACCAGATTGGTATCGAAGATAACGTCATGGAGTTTCACGTCGGGAAAACCGTCAACGCCTGCCGGTACGCCTATTCCGGCTACAAAATTCTGACCTACGTATCCGGTAAAAAAGGCGTGCGCTACCTGTTCGAATGCCAGCAGGCGGATTCAAAAGCGCCGAAGTTTGTTCAGTTTAGCGATCACACCATCGCGCCGCGCAAGTCCCAACATTTCCATATCTTTATGGGCAATGAGTCCCAGGAAGCTCTGCTGAAAGAGATGGATAACTGGCCAACCTACTATCCTTATGCCCTGCATAAAGAGCAGATTGTCGACGAAATGCTGCACCACTAATAAAAAAAGCTCCGGTAAATGCAATGCTTACCGGAGCTATGGTTTTTAACCCGGCTCGCGCTACGCTTAGCCGGGCTACAGGTTTCTCAGGGCGAACTAGCCGGTGTTACGCATGCCTGCCGCAACGCCTGCGATGGTGACCATCAGCGCTTGCTCAACGCGCGGGTCCGGTTTTTCACCTTTCTCTTCCGCCAGACGTGAACGATGGAGCAGCTCGGCCTGGAGCACGTTCAGCGGGTCGGTATAGATATTACGTAGCTGGATGGACTCCGCGATCCACGGCAGGTCGGCCATCAGGTGGGAGTCGTTGGCGATTGCCAGTACCACGTTGATATCGGCGGACAGCAGTTCACGCAGCTCTTCGCCCAGCTTCCACAGTTCCGGTTTCACCAGACGCTGATCGTAATATTCCGCCAGCCACAGGTCGGCTTTTGAGTAGACCATCTCCAGCATGCCGAGGCGGGTAGAGAAGAACGGCCAGTCGCGGCACATGCTTTCCAGCTCGCTCTGCTTGCCGCCTTCAACGACTTTTTGCAGCGCGGCGCCGGCGCCCAGCCAGGCTGGCAGCATCAGGCGGTTTTGCGTCCACGCGAAGATCCACGGAATAGCGCGCAGCGACTCGACGCCGCCGGTCGGGCGACGTTTGGCCGGACGCGAGCCCAGCGGCAGTTTGCCCAGCTCCTGCTCCGGCGTCGCGGAACGGAAGTAAGGAACAAAATCTTTATTTTCACGCACGTAGCCGCGATACATCTCGCAGGAGACGTCGGACAGCTCGGCCATGATGTCGCGCCATTGCGCTTTTGGCTCCGGCGGCGGCAGCAGGTTGGCTTCCAGAATCGCGCTGGTGTAGAGCGACAGGCTGCTGATGGTGACTTCCGGCAGGCCGTATTTAAAGCGGATCATCTCGCCCTGTTCGGTAACGCGCAGACCGCCTTTCAGGCTTCCCGGAGGCTGAGAGAGCAGGGCCGCGTGCGCCGGCGCGCCGCCGCGGCCGATAGAACCGCCGCGACCGTGGAACAGCGTCAGTTCAATGCCGGCTTTTTCACAGGTCTTAATTAACGCGTCCTGCGCCTGATACTGCGCCCAGGAGGCGGCCATCACGCCCGCATCTTTCGCCGAGTCGGAATAGCCGATCATGACCATCTGCTTGCCCTGGATAAAGCCGCGATACCAGTCGATATTCAGCAGCTGGGTCATAACGTCGTCGGCGTTATTCAGGTCGTCCAGCGTTTCGAACAGCGGGGCGACCGGCAGCGCGAAGCCGATGCCGGCCTCTTTCAACAGCAGATGCACGGCCAGGACGTCTGACGGCGTTTTCGCCATCGAAATCACGTAGGCCGCAATAGAGCCGCGCGGCGCTTCGGAGATGACTTTGCACGTCTCGAGCACTTCGCGCGTTTCTTCGCTTGGCTCCCACTGGCGCGGCAGCAGAGGACGCTTGGAGTTCAGTTCGCGGATCAGGAAGGCCTGTTTATCGGCTTCTGACCAGCTTTCATAGTCGCCGATGCCGAGATAGCGGGTCATTTCGCCCAGCGCTTCGGTGTGGCGGGTGCTTTCCTGACGGATATCGATACGCACCAGCGGTACGCCAAAGGCTTTTACGCGGCGCAGGGTATCGAGCAGCTCGCCGTTGGCGATAATGCTCATACCGCAGGCTTGTAGCGACTGGTAACAGGCGTAAAGCGGTTCCCACAGCTGCTCGTTTTGCGTGATAAGGCCCGCCGGTTTGGGCAGTTTCTGTCCTTTCAGGCGCGCTTCCAGCCAGGCCTGGGTCTCCATCAGCTGCGTGCGCAGTTTTTTCATCAGGTAACGATAGGGTTCCTGAGCGCCTTCCGCGCCTGCCAGCTCACGCAGCTCGTCGGTGCACTCAACCATCGACAGCTCGGAAATCAGCAGCTGGACATCTTTCAGGAACAGATCGGTTGCCTTCCAGCGGCTGAGCAGCAGGACGTGGCGGGTAATGTCGGCGGTCACGTTCGGGTTGCCGTCGCGGTCGCCGCCCATCCAGGACGTAAAGCGAACCGGAACAAAATCGACCGGCAGCCGATAGTTCAGGTTATCTTCCAGCTGTTCATTCAGCTCGCGCAGGTAGTTCGGTACGCCTTCCCACAGGCTATTTTCGACAACCGCGAAGCCCCATTTGGCTTCATCCACCGGGGTAGGGCGATGCTTGCGGATTTCATCGGTGTGCCACGACTGGGCAATCAGCTGGCGCAGACGGCGCATGACCTGATGACGTTCATAGTCCGCAATGTCGTTGTTATCGAGCTGCTTCAGGCAGCTGTTGATCTCGCCCATCTTGTGGATCAGCGTACGACGCGTGATTTCGGTCGGGTGCGCGGTCAGCACCAGCTCCAGCGACAGGGATTCAACGGCTTGTTTAATAATCGTTTCGTTGAGATTGGGTTGCTCTTTGAGCTTTCTCAGGGTGCGGGCAATCACTTCCGGATTACTGGCCGCTTCGCCTTTTGGCGAAATGCTGTGGTATTGCTCAGCGGTATTCGCCAGGTTCAGAAACTGGCTAAAGGCGCGCGCCACCGGCAGCAGCTCGTCGTTGGACAAGTTTTGCAGCGTGGTGAGCAGCTCCTGGCGGTTGGCTTCATTGCCAGCGCGAGAAGATTTGGACAACTTACGGATAGTTTCGACACGATCAAGAATGTTTTCTCCCAGCGCATCCTTGATGGTGTCGCCCAGCACCTTACCGAGCATACTGACATTACTACGCAAAGCGGAATATTGTTCGTTCATGTTACCCCAGACACCCCATCTCATTTTATTTTGTTATATCCGGCGCTCGATAATTTGAGCAGTGGATAAGCAACCGTCTTTTATAAAGCCACGTAAAAACCCCCACGTCAATTGTTGCGAAATCGCTTCAGCAAACGAATAAATGGCGGCAATTTGCGAAATTTAACTCGGAGGTCGCTTGATAAGCGTTGCTTATGAAAATGTGATAATTGTCACCCTCTCGCGCCGATGAAATCGCACGAGAGAATGGGTATTTAATGCCAGCAAAAATGGTGAACCACCTGAGTGATGAGCTCGCGGGTCGGCTTAATAAAGCGCGTTTCCAGGTACTCATCCGGCTGGTGGGCCTGGTTGATAGAGCCCGGGCCTAACACCAGCGTTGGGCAGAGGGTCTGAATAAACGGCGCTTCGGTACAGTAGTTGACCACGTCGGTTTGCGCGCCGAGGAGTTTTTCGACGACCTCAACCAGCTTATGGTCCGGCGGGCATTCGTAACCGGGGATCGGCGGATGCAGTTCAGAAACGGTCAGGCGACCAGGCCAACGCTCGCTCACTGGCGCCAGCGCTTCGTTAAGGAGCCCGTTGAGATCGTTGAGCGTCATTCCGGGCAGCGGACGAATATCCATATGCAGTTCGCAGCAGGCGCAAATGCGGTTGGAGGCATCGCCGCCGTGGATGGCGCCGAGATTCAGCGTCGGCCAGGGAACGGTAAAGGCGGCATAGTGATAACGCTCTTTTAAGTCGTCGCGCAGCTGCATGATGCGGCCAATGGCGTCGTGCATCAGTTCAATCGCGTTGACGCCGCGTGCCGGGTCGCTGGAGTGGCCCGACTGCCCCTGAATGCGAACCGCGTTGGACATGTGGCCTTTGTGCGCGCGTATCGGCTGCAGCGACGTGGGCTCGCCGATAATGGCGCAGTCCGGTCGCAGCTGGGTCGTCTCGGCGAAGTAGCGGGCGCCGGCCATGCTGGTCTCTTCATCGGCCGTCGCCAGAATATAGAGCGGCTTTTTCAGCTGAGTGACGTCAACGTCGCGCAGGGCGTCGAGAATAAAAGCGAAGAAGCCTTTCATATCCGCGGTGCCGAGACCGTACAGCTTATTGTCGTGCTCGGTCAGGGTAAAAGGGTCGCGGGTCCAGCGGCCATCATCAAACGGGACGGTATCGGTGTGCCCGGCAAGCAGCAGGCCGCCAGCGCCGTGGCCGCTGCTGGCCAGCAGGTTGAATTTATTACGCGTGTCCGGCACTGGCTGAACTTCAACATTAAAGCCGATATCGCGGAACCAGCCTGCCAGTAAATTGATTAAAGACTCATTGCTTTGATCCAGCGCCTCTTCGGTTGCGCTGATGGAAGGTGTGGCGATCAGCGCGCGGTAAATCTCGATAAAGGGCGGTAATTTGTTTTTCATTGTTGACACACCTCGGGTCGTGATAGTATCAATATTCATGCATTATTTGTGAATAAAAATACATTATCGTTGAGCGTAAGAAAACCCATCGAATGTAAGGATGATGCTCTTACGGCTCAACAGGGTGGGGAAGGCAACGGTCTTCCAGGGCAAATATACGTAAGCAAGAAGGTGAAGAGCCCCAATGTTGAACACGCTGATTGTGGGCGCCAGCGGTTATGCCGGCGCAGAGCTAGTGGCCTATGTAAATCGCCATCCTCATATGACCATAACCGCATTGACGGTCTCCGCGCAAAGCAATGATGCGGGAAAATTAGTTTCCGATTTGCATCCGCAGCTGAAAGGCATTGTCGATCTGCCGCTGCAGCCGATGTCCGATATCAGCGAGTTTAGCGCCGGAGTCGATGTCGTTTTTCTGGCTACCGCGCACGAGGTAAGCCATGACCTGGCGCCGCAGTTTCTCGCCGCTGGCTGCGTCGTGTTCGATCTCTCCGGGGCGTTCCGCGTTAATGACGGCGCCTTCTATGAAAAATATTACGGTTTCACTCATCAGCACCCTGAACTGCTGGAGCAGGCGGTTTACGGCCTGGCCGAGTGGAGCGTCGAAAAGCTAAAAGAAGCCAATCTGATCGCCGTACCGGGCTGCTACCCGACGGCGGCTCAGCTATCGTTAAAACCGCTGATCGACGCGGGGCTGCTGGATCTTAACCAGTGGCCGGTGATCAACGCGACCAGCGGAGTCAGCGGTGCCGGGCGTAAAGCCTCTATTGGCAATAGCTTCTGCGAAGTCAGCCTGCAACCCTACGGCGTTTTCAACCACCGTCATCACCCGGAAATTTCAACCCACCTGGGCGCGGACGTTATTTTTACTCCGCATCTGGGCAATTTTAAGCGTGGGATTCTGGAAACCATTACCTGCCGTCTGAAGCCTGGCGTGAGCAAAGAGCAGGTGGCGGAGGTATTCCAGCAGGCCTATGCGGATAAGCCGCTGGTACGTTTATACGATAAAGGTGTCCCTGCATTGAAAAATGTCGTGGGTCTGCCATTCTGTGATATCGGTTTTGCGGTCCAGGATGAACATATCATCGTGGTGGCGGCGGAAGATAACCTGCTGAAAGGCGCGGCCGCGCAGGCCGTGCAGTGCGCAAATATTCGTTTCGGCTTCGCTGAGACGCAGTCTCTTATTTAAGGTGTGATGATGAATCCTTTAATTATCAAACTTGGCGGCGTCCTGCTGGACAGCGAAGAAGCGCTTGAGCGCCTGTTTACGGCACTGGTGAACTACCGCGAATCCCATCAGCGCCCGCTGATTATTGTGCACGGCGGCGGCTGCGTGGTGGATGAACTCATGAAGCAGCTCAACCTGCCGGTGAACAAGAAAAACGGTCTGCGGGTCACGCCGGCGGATCAGATCGACATTATTACCGGCGCGCTGGCGGGAACCGCCAACAAAACGCTGCTGGCGTGGGCGAAGAAGCACGGCCTGGCTGCCGTTGGGCTATTCCTTGGCGATGGCGATAGCGTCAAAGTGACGCAGCTTGATGAAGAGCTGGGTCATGTCGGATTCGCTCAGCCGGGTTCTCCGGCGCTGATTAACACGCTGCTGGCGGGCGGTTATATGCCGGTCGTTAGCTCCATCGGCGTCACCGATGAAGGCGAGTTGATGAACGTCAACGCCGACCAGGCGGCGACCGCGCTGGCGGCAACGCTCGGCGCAGACCTGATTCTGCTGTCTGACGTAAGCGGCATTCTTGATGGCAAAGGGCAGCGCATCGCGGAAATGACCGCCGAGAAGGCTGAACAGCTGATCGAGCAGGGCATTATCACCGACGGCATGATCGTCAAAGTGAATGCGGCCCTGGACGCGGCGCGGACATTAGGCCGCCCGGTCGATATCGCCTCCTGGCGCCACGCGGAGCAGCTCCCTGCGCTGTTTAACGGCACGCCGATCGGCACGCGTATACTGGCATAATCAATTTATCATTTTGTCGGCCCGGTAAGCGTAGCGCCGCCGGGTAATAAAATTCAAAGATATTAAGGAAGCATGTTATGGCACTTTGGGGTGGGCGTTTTACTCAGGCAGCGGATCAGCGGTTCAAACAGTTCAACGACTCTTTGCGCTTTGACTATCGCCTGGCGGAGCAGGATATCGTTGGCTCTGTTGCCTGGTCCAAAGCGCTGGTGACGGTGGGCGTACTGTCCGCCGATGAGCAGCTACAGCTGGAAGAGGCGCTGAACGTTCTGCTGGAAGACGTGCGGGCTAACCCGCAGCAGATCCTTGAAAGCGATGCGGAAGATATTCATAGCTGGGTGGAAGGTAAGCTGATCGACAAGGTCGGCCAGCTGGGCAAAAAGCTGCACACCGGGCGTAGCCGTAATGACCAGGTGGCGACCGACCTGAAGCTGTGGTGCAAAGATACCGTGATGGAACTGCTGTCGGCGAATCGTCAGCTACAAAGCGCGCTGGTTGAGACGGCGGAGAATAATCAGGACGCCGTTATGCCGGGCTATACCCACCTGCAGCGCGCGCAGCCGGTGACGTTTGCCCACTGGTGTCTGGCCTATGTCGAAATGCTGGCGCGTGATGAAAGCCGCCTGCAGGATGCGCTTAAACGTCTGGACGTCAGCCCGCTGGGCTGCGGAGCGCTGGCGGGTACCGCCTATGAAATCGATCGTGAACAGCTTGCCGGCTGGCTGGGCTTCGCATCGGCGACCCGCAATAGTCTGGACAGCGTGTCCGATCGCGATCACGTACTGGAACTGCTGTCCGATGCCTCAATCGGTATGGTCCACCTGTCGCGTTTTGCTGAAGATCTGATCTTCTTCAATACCGGCGAAGCGGGCTTTGTTGAGCTTTCTGACCGCGTGACTTCTGGCTCATCCCTGATGCCGCAGAAGAAAAACCCGGATGCGCTGGAGCTGATCCGCGGTAAATGCGGCCGCGTGCAGGGTGCGCTGACCGGCATGATGATGACCCTCAAAGGTCTACCGCTGGCCTACAACAAAGATATGCAGGAAGATAAAGAAGGCCTGTTTGACGCGCTTGATACCTGGCTCGACTGCCTGCATATGGCGGCACTGGTGCTCGACGGTATTCAGGTAAAACGCCCGCGTTGTGAAGAAGCCGCGCAGCAGGGTTACGCCAACGCCACCGAACTGGCGGATTACCTGGTTGCCAAAGGCGTACCGTTCCGTGAAGCGCACCATATTGTCGGTGAAGCGGTAGTGGAAGCCATTGCCCAGGGCAAGCCGCTGGAGGATCTGCCTCTGGCCGATTTGCAGAAATTTAGCCCCGTGATTGCGGATGACGTCTATCCGATTCTGGCGCTGCAGTCGTGTCTGGATAAGCGTGCGGCTAAAGGTGGCGTTTCTCCTCAGCAGGTGGCTCAGGCGATTGCCGACGCTAAACAGCGTCTGGTGTGATCCGCCTGCGGGGCTACTTTTAAGGCGGTAAATAAACGAAGCTCGGGTAACTCCGGGCTTTTTTATGCAAAAAAAAGCGGACACAAGGTCCGCAAAAGTTCACGTTGGCTTTAGTTATCCGGGTAGAGAGGTGATGAGGAAGCTCAATGATTTTCTGAACTTTTCCTCATTTATGGGTTTATTATTGAACAGAAACCTTGATAGGGATAATCGTTCGTTGCTATTCTATCTATCGCCATGGACTATCGTGGCGATGGAGGATGAATAATGAATATTCGCGATCTTGAATATCTGGTAGCGCTAGCCGAACACCGCCACTTCCGCCGTGCGGCGGATTCTTGCCACGTCAGCCAACCGACGCTCAGCGGGCAAATCCGTAAGCTGGAGGATGAACTCGGCGTGATGTTGCTGGAGCGCACCAGCCGTAAGGTTCTGTTCACCCAGGCAGGGCTGCTGCTGGTGGATCAGGCGCGTACCGTGCTACGAGAAGTCAAAGTGCTTAAGGAAATGGCGAGCCAGCAGGGAGAGACCATGTCCGGGCCGCTGCATATTGGACTGATCCCGACGATTGGCCCTTATCTGTTGCCGTTGATTATCCCGATGCTGCACCAGACCTTTCCCAAGCTGGAAATGTATCTGCATGAAGCACAAACCCATCAGCTTTTAGCGCAGCTTGATAGCGGTAAGCTCGACTGCGCGATTCTGGCGCTGGTCAAAGAGAGCGAAGCGTTTATTGAGGTGCCGCTGTTTGATGAGCCCATGATGCTGGCTATCTACGAAGATCACCCGTGGGCGAACCGCGAGTGCGTGCCGATGTCGGACCTGGCCGGTGAAAAGCTGCTGATGCTGGAAGATGGGCACTGCCTGCGCGATCAGGCGATGGGCTTTTGTTTTGAAGCGGGCGCCGATGAAGATACCCATTTCCGGGCGACGAGCCTCGAAACGCTGCGTAACATGGTGGCTGCCGGTAGCGGCATCACGCTGTTGCCAGCCCTGGCCGTGCCGCAGGAGAGAAAGCGCGATGGCGTGGTCTATGTGCCCTGCATCAAGCCGGAGCCGAGACGTACCGTGGGGCTGGTTTATCGCCCGGGTTCGCCGCTGCGTAGCCGCTATGAACATCTGGCGGAGGCCATCCGCGGTAAGATGGATGGCCATTTCGACGCCGCGTTAAAACAGGCGGTTTAAGCCATTTAACGCCGCTACCCGATAGGCTTCCGCCATCGTCGGATAGTTAAAGGTGGTGTTAACGAAGTACTCAATGGTGTTACCACCGCCTTTCTGCTCCATTATCGCCTGGCCGATGTGAATAATTTCGGCCGCGCGCTCGCCAAAGCAGTGAATCCCGAGGATCTCTTTCGTTTCGCGATGAAAGAGGATCTTCAGCGTACCGACGCTCATGCCGACGATCTGCGCCCGGGCCAGATGTTTGAACTGTGCGCGACCCACCTCGTAAGGCACCTTCATTGCCGTCAGCTGCTGCTCGGTTTTACCGACGGAGCTGATTTCCGGAATAGTGTAAATCCCGGTAGGGATATCCTCAATCAGGTGCGCCGATGCCTCGCCTTTTACCAGCGCCTGGGCAGCGATGCGGCCCTGGTCGTAGGCGGCGGAGGCCAGGCTTGGATAGCCAATCACATCGCCGACGGCATAAATATGCGGCAGGGCGGTTTGATACATGCTGTTGACCTTCAGCTGGCCGCGGCTGTCGGTTTGCAGACCGATATTTTCCAGCGCCAGTGAGTCGGTGTTCCCGGTGCGGCCGTTAGCGTACAGCAGGCAGTCCGCTTTGAGCTTTTTGCCGGATTTCAGATGCATGATGACGCCGTCATCAACGCCCTCAATCTTTTCGTACTCTTCATTGTGGCGAATGACCACGCCGCTGTTCCAGAAGTGATAGGAGAGCGAGTCAGACATCTCCTGATCGAGGAACGCCAGCAGACGATCGCGGGTGTTGATCAGATCCACTTTGACTTCCATTCCCCGGAAGATCGACGCATATTCGCAGCCGATCACCCCGGCACCGTAGATGATCACATGGCGCGGTTCGTGATGCAGGCTGAGAATTGAGTCGCTGTCATAAATGCGCGGATGATGGAAGTCGACGTCTGCCGGATGGTACGGGCGTGAACCACAGGCAATCACGAACTTTTCCGCCGTCACCGTTTCCACGGTACCGTCGTGGCACTCCAGCGCGATAGTGTGTTCATCAACAAAATGGGCATTGCCCTGCAGGATTTCGCAGTGGTTACGCTCATAGAAACCCTGACGCATATGGGTTTGCTGGTTAATGACGCTGTCGGCATGATTCAGGATGTCGGCGAAGGAAGAACGAAGAAGACGGGAATGGTCGCTGTAGAGGGGATTTTGGTTAAACTCGATAATACGGCTGACGGCATGGCGGAGGGCTTTTGACGGGATGGTCCCCCAGTGGGTACAACCGCCGCCGACGTTATGGTAGCGCTCAATGACGGCAACGCGTGCTCCCTGTTTCACCAGCCCCATGGCGGCACCTTCTCCGCCAGGACCGGAACCAATCACAATTGCATCATAATCCCAAGAGTGTGACATGGCATTACTCACCTGTTTTATACATAAAATAAACACGATGATAACATTCGCCGCGCTTTAACCCAATTATCGTTGTGCTTTTTTGCGGCATAAAAGCAGAAACAGCTCGTAAACAATCATTCACAATCCAGTGTAAACCGATTAGTTCTAATCTCTGGTATAGTGCCGGAAGGGCTTATGGAAGGATTCAGACAACGTGATGGGCGTAAGAGCGCAACAAAAAGAAAAAACCCGGCGTTCGCTGGTGGAAGCGGCATTCAGTCAGCTGAGTGCTGAGCGCAGTTTTGCCAGCTTGAGCCTGCGCGAAGTGGCGCGGGAAGCGGGGATCGCCCCGACGTCCTTCTATCGTCATTTTCGCGACGTCGATGAGCTGGGTCTGACCATGGTGGATGAAAGCGGGCTCATGCTGCGCCAGCTGATGCGCCAGGCGCGCCAGCGTATCGCTAAAGGCGGCAGCGTCATTCGCACCTCTGTTTCCACCTTTATGGAATTCATTGGCAACAACCCGAACGCCTTCCGCCTGCTGCTGCGGGAACGCTCCGGTACCTCCGCGGCGTTTCGTGCCGCCGTGGCGCGTGAAATTCAGCATTTTATCGCGGAACTTGCCGACTATTTAGAAATCGAAAACCATATGCCGCGCGCCTTTACCGAAGCGCAGGCTGAAGCTATGGTCACCATCGTATTTAGCGCTGGCGCCGAGGCTCTCGATGTGGGCCCGGAGCAGCGTCGACAGCTGGAAGAACGCCTGGTGCTGCAGCTCAGAATGATCTCGAAAGGCGCGTATTACTGGTATCGCCGTGAACAAGAAAAAATATCAAATCATTCCGAATAACGTGAAGGACGAGCAATGAAACACTCAGTACAAGATAGAGGTACGCTGCTGCTGGCGCTGATCGCAGGTTTATCCATTAATGGTACCTTCGCCGCGCTGTTCAGCTCCATTGTCCCTTTTTCCATCTTCCCCATTTTGTCGTTGGTGCTGACGGTTTACTGCCTGCATCAGCGCTATCAGAATCGTAGTATGCCCGTGGGTTTGCCGGGGCTCGCCGCTGCCTGTTTTATTCTCGGGGTGCTGGTTTACAGTACCGTCGTGCGCGCGGAATATCCGGACATCGGCTCTAATTTCTTCCCGGCGGTTCTGTCGGTGATTATGGTGTTCTGGATTGGCTACAGGTTACGCAACCGCAAGAACGCGGTCGCTGAATAATCTCTCACCCGGCAGCAGCGCTGTTGCCGGGTTTTCTCGCGCAGCTTTACTTCTTCGTTAGCAGCACGCCGCATTCCATATGATGGGTATAGGGGAACTGGTCGAATAGCGCCAGGCGCGCGATCTCGTGGGTCTCACTGAGCGTTTCCAGGTTCTGGCATAGGGTCTCCGGATTGCAGGAGATATAGAGAATACGCGGATACGCCTGCACCATTTTCTCCGTTTCGCTATCCAGCCCGCTGCGCGGCGGATCGACGAAAATCGTCTCGCACTGATAGCTCTTCAGGTCGATTCCCTGCAGGCGGTTAAACTCCCGCACGCCGTTCATCGCCTGGGTAAACTCTTCCGCCGACATGCGGATAATCTGCACGTTATCAATGTGGTTCGCTGCAATATTGTATTGCGCCGCCGCGACGGACGGTTTGGCGATTTCCGTTGCCAGCACGCGTTCGAAATTACGCGCCAGCGCCAGCGAAAAGTTGCCGTTGCCGCAGTACAGCTCAAGCAGGTCGCCGGTTGCGCCTTTAGTGGCGTCGATAGCCCACTCCAGCATCTGAATGTTCATCGCCGCATTTGGCTGGGTGAAGCTATTCTCAACCTGACGATAGATCATTTCACGCCCGCCAACCGGCAAGCGTTCATCGATATAATCTTGATCCAGCTCGATTTTAGTTTTCGTGGCGCGGCCAATCAGGTGCACATTCAGATTTTGCGCCCGCAGCGCATCGCGCAAGCGCGCCGCCTGCTGACGCCATTCATCGTCGAGCTTTTTATGATACAGCAGCGATATCACGGCCTGGTTACTCAGGGTGGTGAGATAATCCACCTGAAACAGTTTGTGGCGCAGTACCGGGTTATCGCGTACGCCCTCAATCACCGCGGCCATCAGCTGATTAATCAGCTCGCTGGCGGCCGGGAAAGTCTCGACGCGGATCCGGGATTTGGTCTGCTGGTCGAACATAATGTGGTACAGATCGTCGCCATCGTGCCACAGGCGAAACTCTGCGCGCATGCGGTAGTGGCTGACCGGCGAACGAAACACTTCCGGAACCGGGGCGCTAAAAGGCGCCATCATTTTCTGCAAACGGACGACTTTTTCTGCCAGCTGCGCTTCATATTGTTCGGTAGGAAGGTGTTCGGGGGTCATGATGCATCCTGAATAAAATAAGTACGCGGGGATTGTAGGGAAAGCGCCGGGGATGTCCAGCCCTGATGATATAAGGAAATATAACGGTAGAAGTCTGGACATCTATATGTTTCTGATTATAGCATCGTGCTACCGGTCCTATGAGTTAATAGGGAATCCAGTGTAAATCTGGAGCTGACGCGCAGCGGTAAGGAAAAGTGGGATGAGCGCATTATGCAGACACTGCGGCTATTTAGCGGGAAGTCCTCGTCCATTAAACACTCCAAGCCCGAAGACCTGCCGGAATACGTCGCATTTGGTTTCTATCATCGCGTGCTACTGATAGAGCCGGCGGCATCCTTTGTTTATTACGGATGCTTTAAAAATGATTAAAAAAGCTTCGCTGATGACGGCGCTCTCCGTCACGGCATTTTCCGGCTGGGCGCAGGACAGCAATTCAGATACGTTAGTGGTCACAGCAAACCGTTTTCAACAGCCGGTCAATACGGTTCTTGCGCCGACCGATGTGGTTACCCGGGAAGATATCGATCGCTGGCAGGCGAAAGATTTAAACGATGTGATGCGCCGATTGCCTGGCGTGGACGTCGCGCAAAATGGTGGCATGGGTCAATCCTCCTCTCTGTTTATCCGTGGTACTGAAGCCAAACAAGTTCTGGTGCTGGTTGACGGCGTTCCCATGGCCCGACCGGGTATTACAAATAACCCCGATCTGAACCAGATCCCTTTGTCGCTGGTGCAGCGCGTCGAATATATCCGCGGCCCGCGTTCAGCGATTTATGGTTCCGGGGCAATGGGCGGCGTGATTAACGTCATTACGCATTCCGATAAAGAACAATCCAAAATTACCGCTGGGGTAGGATCGAAAGGCTACCAACAATATGACGGTACCCTGCGCCATCGCTTTGGCGATACGGTGGCGACGATTGCGGGTTCTTATGAGGGTAATAAAGGCTTTAACGTTCAGCCCGATTCAACCTGGGATCACGACGGCGATCGCGACGGTTTTCGTAATAAAACGTTTTGGGGCAGCCTCGAGCATAAATTTAACGAGAATGTTGACGGTTTCTTCCGCGGACACAGCTACACCAACAACTCTGATTACGATCTGGGAAGCCCGCCGTATAGCCCGGCCTACAGCGCCGATGAAAGCCAGCTCTATAACCAGAGCTGGGATGCGGGGCTGAACTTTAATTCCGGAATTTATTCCTCCCAGCTCATCGCCAGCTATCAGAAGATAAAGGACTACAACTACAGCAGTATTTATGGCCGTTATAATGATGGGACGACGTTCGACAGGATGACGCAGCGTAACCTGCAGTGGGGCAATAACGTTATTGTCGGTCATGGCTCTGTCAGCGCAGGGGTGGACTGGCAGCAGCAGCGGTTAACTTCATCAGACACGGCGATGTCGGATACCTACAAACGTGACAATACGGGACTGTACCTGACGGGCCTGCAGCAAGTTGGCGACGTGACCCTCGAAGCGTCCGGACGTGAAGACCACGATGAGCAGTTTGGCTGGCACGGTACCTGGCAGACTACCGCAGGCTGGGAGTTTGTCGAAAATTATCGCCTGACTCTCGGCTACGGTACCGGCTTCCTCGCGCCTTCTTTAGGGCAACAGTTTGGCTCCACTCGATTTGGTATCAACGCGAATCCTAATCTGAAACCTGAAGAGTCGAAACAGTGGGAAGCTGGGCTGGAAGGGCTCACCGGTCCCGTGGACTGGCGCTTGTCCGCGTACCATTACAAAATTACTAACCTGATTACCTATTATTCCGATCCTGTTACCTATGACGGGGAATACGACAATATCAATGCCGCGACGATTAAAGGCGTGGAATGGACGGGAAGTATCGATACCGGTATTTTCAGCCATCGCGTAACGTTGCAGTATGTCGATCCGCGCAACGATGATAACGGTGAAGTGCTGGCCCGTCGTTCTAAACGACAGGCAAAGTATCAGCTGGACTGGTCCATGTTTGATGTCGATATGGATGTGTCCTGGCAGTATTATGGGAAGCGTTACGATAACAACACCTCCCAGTACAACAATACGCAAAGAATTTTGCCGAGCTACAGCACGGTAGACGTTTCTGCATCGTATCCGATCACCGATCGCCTGACAGTTCGTGGTAAAATAGCTAACCTGTTCGATAAAGATTACGAGACAGCTTATGGCTACCAAACTGCAGGACGAGAATACTACTTGTCTGGCAGCTACACCTTCTGATCCACGTCCCACCGTGCTGGTGTTTGATTCCGGCGTCGGTGGGCTGTCGGTTTACAATGAGATTCGGCAGCTTCTGCCGAATCTGCATTATATCTACGCTTTCGATAACGTTGCTTTCCCCTACGGCGAGAAGAGTGAAGAGTTTATTGTTGAACGCGTCCTGGAGATTGTGACTGCGGTTCAGCAGCGTTACCCTCTGGCGCTGGCCGTTATTGCCTGTAACACCGCAAGTACCGTTTCCCTCCCCGCCTTACGCGATAAATTCGCCTTTCCGGTTGTCGGCGTCGTTCCGGCGATAAAACCGGCGGCCCGCTTAACGGCGAATGGCGTTGTTGGCCTGCTGGCGACGCGCGGAACGGTAAAACGCCCTTATACGCGCGAACTGATCTCCCGTTTTGCGAATGAATGCAAAATCGAAATGCTGGGGTCGGCAGAGCTGGTAGAACTGGCAGAGGCCAAACTGCACGGTGAGCCGGTCCCGCTGGATGAACTGCGGCGTATCCTGCGTCCCTGGCTACGAATGCAGGAACCACCTGATACGGTTGTGCTGGGGTGTACGCATTTCCCTCTAATACAAGACGAGCTGCAGCAGGTTCTGCCGGAAGGGACGAGAATGATCGACTCCGGAGCGGCGATTGCGCGTCGCACCGCCTGGCTATTAGAGCACGAAGCACCTGACGCAAAATCGAGTGATGCCAATATTGCGTACTGTATGGCGCTGACGCCTGAAACTGAGCAGCTTTTGAGCGTTTTGCGGCGCTATGGCTTCGAGTCGCTGGAAAAACTGGCGCTTTCATAGCGTTTTGCACAAAAAAGAGACGGTTGAAAGATTTTTTGAAAACAGGGCTTGTCAACGTCTCAGAACTCCCTATAATGCGCCTCCACTGACACGGAACAACGGCTTACAGCCCGCCGGG